>NZ_JAUCFJ010000002.1:2135549-2440627 GCF_030348505.1 Lysinibacillus sp. G4S2
TTTTCTTAGGTCTTGCAGTTGGTGGTGCATCTTCAATGGTACCAGCCTTCTTAGCTGAAATGGCGCCTACTGAGAAAAGAGCACGGATGGTTACACAAAACGAACTAATGATTGTAGGTGGACAATTTTTAGCATATGTTTTCAATGCAATTCTCGGAGTTACAATGGGTGATGTTGGGCATGTTTGGAGATATATGTTATTGATATGTACGATTCCGGCAGTAATGCTATTTTTAGGGATGCTTATTGTTCCAGAGAGTCCACGTTGGCTTATTTCAAAAGGGAGAAAAGAAGAAGCCTTGCAAGTTCTTCGACAAATACGTGATGAAAAAAGTGCAAATATTGAATTTAAGGAAATTGAAGCAGTAATAAAAAAAGAAACGGATATTGAAAAGGTTTTATTAAAAGACTTTTCTACACCATGGCTACGTCGTATTTTATTTATTGGAATTGGAGTTGCCATTGTTAATCAAATTACAGGTGTTAATTCGATTATGTATTACGGCACTCAAATTCTCGAAAAATCTGGCTTTGGTACACAGGCTGCATTAATCGCTAATATTGCTAATGGTCTTATTTCAGTAATAGCGGTATGTTTCGGTATTTGGCTTATTGGTAAAGTTAACCGTCGTCCAATGTTGATTCTTGGTTTATCTGGAACTACAACAGCACTGTTTCTAATTGCGATCTTCTCAATCATTCTTGAAGGATCTTCTTTACTGCCATATGTAGTTCTTTCCTTAACTGTTATGTTCCTTGCCTTTATGCAAGGGTTTGTTGGACCGGTAACATGGCTAGTAATAGCTGAAATATTCCCACAAAGATTAAGAGGTCTTGGTACGGGGATCAGTGTATTTTTCCTATGGATCGTAAACGCTGTTATTGGTTTTTCCTTCCCAATTTTACTAAGTTCAATAGGTTTGGCTGCAACATTCTTTGCTTTCGTGGCAATTGGATTATTAGGAATCTGGTTTGTTTATAAATGTATGCCAGAAACTAATGGCCGTTCCCTTGAGGAGCTAGAACAAGAATTCCGTTCAATATATGAAAAAGAAAACAATATTAATCTAGCTACAATAAAAGAGGCTCAATAAGAATTGTTGTACTTAGGTGTGCATTGGTTTAGGTGAAATTTCTGAATTTTTCAGAATGGGAGATTTCCCCTGCTAAACGAATATATAATTCTAAGGGGTGAGGTGTTTTAGATGAGCATTAAAATTTCAGGAGCCCCATGTTGTTGGGGTGTGGATAATCCAAAAAATCCTTATCTTCCACCTTGGGAGAGGGTGTTAAATGAAGCAGCGGAAGCAGGTTTTAAAGGGATTGAGCTAGGCCCATATGGATATATACCTATGGATATTGAAAGGGTAAAAGCTGAGCTTTCTAAAAATGAATTAACGATTATTGCAGGAACGATCTTTGATGATTTAGTATCTGAATCTAATTTAGAAAATTTATTACATCAAGTAGATGACATTTGTTCATTAATAACCAAACTTCCCTCAACACCACAGGAAAAGGGTCAGAAATTTCCAACGCCATACTTAACGATTATGGATTGGGGACATGATGGACGTGATTACTACGCAGGTCATCCAGATAAAGCAGTAAGATTATCAGAGGAGAATTGGAATCAAATGATGAAACATATTCGTTTAATCTCTGAGCGAGCTTGGAAAAAATACGGGGTACGTCCAGTTATTCATCCACATGCAGGGGGATATATCGAATTTGAAGATGAAATAAATAAGCTTATTGGGGACCTTCCATATGAAACTGCGGGTCTTTGCCTAGATACGGGGCATCTATACTACTCAAAAATGGATCCGGTTGAGTGGCTTAGAAAATGTGTAGATCGTCTTGATTATATACATTTTAAAGATATTGATCTTACTATTTATAATCAAGTAATGGGAGAACGTATACGCTTCTTTGATGCATGTAGTATAGGCGTTATGTGTCCGATTGGTCAGGGCGTGATTGATTATGATTCTATTCACCAATTATTGATGGAAATTAATTATCATGGATACATTACAATTGAACAAGAACGTGATCCTAGAAACGCTGGTACAAGTTTACATGATGTTAAACAAAGTATTGATTATTTAATAAGTGTTGGTTATTAATTCGAAAAAGAAAAGAGGAATATAGGCATGATCTATGGAGAAAAAAATGTTGATAAACCAATTCGGTGGGCAATGGTTGGTGGTGGCAAGGGAAGTCAAATTGGGTATATCCATCGTTCAGCAGCATTACGAGATAATAATTTTCAATTAGTAGCTGGAGCATTTGATATTCATCCAGAACGCGGAAAGGATTTCGGGGTCAATTTACATGTTGATCCAGAGCGCTGCTATCCCGATTATAAAACAATGTTTGAGGAAGAAGCTAAACGCGCAGATGGCATTCAGGCTGTTTCTATTGCTACTCCAAATGGAACTCATTTTGAAATAACGAAAGCTGCGTTAAACGCCGGTTTACATGTGGTTTGCGAAAAACCATTATGCTTTACGACCAAAGAGGGTGAAGAATTAGAGACTCTTGCCAAAATAAAAAATCGCGTTGTCGGTATTACATATGGTTATGCTGGATATCAGATGATTGAACAGGCACGTCAGATGATTGCTAACGGAGATTTAGGTGAAATAAGAATTGTCAAAATGCAATTTGCACATGGCTTCCATTCATCAGCGGTTGAAGAAGGAAATGCGAGTACGAAATGGCGTGTCGATCCTAAAATAGCAGGCCCTAGCTATGTATTAGGTGACTTAGGAACACATTCTGTTTATTTATCTGAGGTGCTATTGCCAAATTTAAAAATTAAGAAATTAATGTGCTCACGTCAAAGTTTTGTAAAAAGTCGTGCTCCGTTAGAGGATAATGCTTTTACGATTATGGTATATGATAACGGTGCAATTGGAGAGGTTTGGTCTTCGTGTGTGAATGCTGGTTCCATGCACGGGCAAACGATTCGAGTCATCGGTTCAAAGGCAAGTATTGAATGGTGGGATGAACACCCTAACCAATTACGTTACGAAGTTCAAGGGAAACCTGTCCAAGTTTTAGATCGTGGAATGGACTATCTTTACCAGGAGGCTTTAGCGGATGACCGTATAAGTGGAGGACATCCTGAAGGACTCTTTGAAAGCTGGTCTAATCTATATACGCGTTTTGCCATTGCCATGGAAGCTACGGACCGTGGAGAAACATTAGAAAATATATGGTACCCAGATATTAAAGCAGGTGTCGAAGGAGTTCGGTGGATAGAGAACTGTGTACGTTCTGCTGATAATGGTGCAATTTGGGTTGAATATAAATAAATATCACTGATTGATCTAGTGATAAGGTTTTGGAACAGCTTACACCAATAACCATTTTTAATTTTCGGAAATTTAAAACTACTTCGATAAATATAAGTAATAATTTTCGGGTCTTATGATGAATTAAAAGTAGAAAGGAGACTTTAATGCGAACAATTGAGAAAATCAAATTTGCCTGTGCTCCTATCGCATGGACGAATGATGATATGCCAGAGTTAGGTAAAGAAAATACATTTGAGCAATGCATTAGTGAAATGGCATTAGCCGGCTATTCTGGAACAGAAATTGGTAATAAGTACCCTAAAGATCCAGCTGCATTAAGAAAATATTTAGAACCGAGACAACTTCAGGTGGCAAGTGCCTGGTTCAGTACTTATTTAACAATAAAACCATTTGAAGAGACGAAACAGGCTTTTATCCAGCATCGTGATTTTTTACATGCAATGGGGGCAAAGGTTATTGTTGTAGCGGAACAAGGGCTAAGTATTCAAGGTCAAATGGATACACCCTTATTTCAAGAAAAACCAATTTTTAAAGATTCAGAGTGGGGTTTATTAATACACGGCTTAGAATCCTTAGGTGAATTAGCGCACGAAAAGGGGATGGAGATTGTTTACCATCACCATATGGGAACGGGGATTCAAACAACAGAAGAAATTGAATACTTAATGGAAAATACATCACCCAATAAAGTATCCCTATTGTTCGATACAGGACATTTAGTATTCTCGGGGGAGGATCCTTTGGAGATTTTTAGGAAATATCAATCTCGTATCAAGCATATACACTTTAAAGATATTCGTGAGGATGTGGCAAAAGAAGTTAAAGAACAGAAAGATAGTTTTTTAACAGGGGTTAAAAAAGGTGTCTTTACGGTACCAGGAGATGGAATCATTGACTTTCATCCTATCATGGATGCAATTGTTGGAAGTGGATATGAGGGATGGATAGTAGTAGAGGCCGAGCAAGACCCCGCAAAAGCCAATCCATTTGAATATGCTCTTAAAGCAAGAAAATATATCAATGAATTAATAGTAAACAAACTTATTGTTCGATAAATAGTTTCAAGTAGAATGGATGCGATAAAGTCGGATATCCTCCTTTTTTCATAAAGTTGCTCATCACCACACGTTTTGGTGAAGAGCTCATAAAGTCGTAAAGCTGTGGATTTTTGGAAATATAGATTAGTTAGTTTATAAGATTATTACCGAAACATTTTTTTAAGAGTGCTTTAAATTTACAGAATATTTATAAAGTAAAATTTCTTGATAAAAATTGAAGGTTAAAAATGAGGGGGATTTTAACTATGACATTACGATTTGGTGTAGTAGGTACAGGCGCAATAGGTAGAGAACATATTAATAGAATTACAAATAAATTATCTGGTGGTGAAATAGTTGCCGTAACAGATGTTAATCAAGATTCAGCAAGACAAGCAGTTGAAAAATATCAATTGAATGCAGTAGTGTATCAGGATGATAAAACCTTAATTGCCAGTGAAAATGTAGATGCAATACTTGTTACGAGTTGGGGGCCTGCGCATGAAGGAACTGTTTTAGCTGCTATTGAAGCTGGAAAATATGTATTTTGCGAAAAACCTTTAGCAACTACTGCAGAAGGTTGTAGGAGAATAATTGAGACTGAAATGAAGAAAGGGAAAAAATTAGTTCAAGTTGGTTTTATGCGCCGTTATGATAGCGGTTACATCCAATTAAAACATGCGATCGAGAATAATGAAATAGGCGAGCCATTAATGATTCACGCTGCACACCGCAATCCAGAAGTTGACGAAAGCTATACAACTGAGATGGCTGTTGTTGATACATTAATCCATGAAATTGATGTCTTACATTGGCTAGTAAGTGATGATTATACATCAGTACAAGTTGTTTTCCCGAAAAAAACAAAATATGCACATAATCAATTACAGGATCCTCAACTATTTACAATCAAAACGAAAAGCGGAATTGTTATAACTGTAGAGGTATTTGTCAATTGTAAGTATGGATATGATATTCAATGTGAAGTGATTGGCGAAGAGGGAATCGCAAAGTTACCTGAATACTCCAGTATCGTATTAAGAAAAGCTGAAAAATTAAGCACCAATATCTTAAATGATTGGAAATCCCGTTTTATGGAGGCGTATGACGTTGAATTACAGGATTTTATCGATTCAATTACCAAAACTGGTGAACCTAAAGGACCGACATCGTGGGATGGCTATGTTGCAGCTGTAACGTCTGATGCCTGTGTTAAAGCTCAACTAACAGGCGAAAAGGAATTCATTACACTTCAAGAGAAACCAGAGTTTTATTGTGAAACTACAGTTAGTGAAATTATGAAATAAACTGTTGGTGCTTGTGTACCTACTAAAGAAAGGGGAAATTAAATTGCGTTTAGCATATGATCCGTCACATTACCGTGACAATACTAATTTAAAAAATACTATCGATACAGTTGCTAGATTAGGATATGAATGGGTAGAGTTATCTCCACGTAAAGATTTTATATGGTTTTATCAATATCCGAAGGTTGATAAGCAGCTCATAAAAGATTTAAAAAGATATTGTACAGATGCTGGCGTGAAAATATCTTCTGTACTTCCTGTTCAACAATGGTCTTCACCAATCGAAGAAGAACGTCAGGCTGCGGTGAGGAATTGGAAACGTAGTATAGAGATCACTTCTGAATTGGATGTAGATTTGATGAACACTGAATTTGCCGGTGACAAAAGCCGTCCTGTAGATAGTGAAGGCGCCTTTGTGAAATCAATGGAAGAGCTCATGCCACTTTTTGAAAAGGAAGGCATCAATCTGAATATACAATCCCATCCTAATGATTTTATTGAGTTGAACTCAGAAGCAATTCGAATGATTCGTGCCTTTGATAAAGATTGGATTAAGTTAGTATACTCTGTGCCACACGCTTTCTACTATGATGATGGCATTGGTGATGTAGCAAGGCACTTAGATGAAGCTGGAGATTTACTTGCCCATGTTCTAATTGCTGATACGCTTAATCACAAAGCTGCATTTGGGTTACGTTATATTATTAACCCTCCTAATGCCAATGTAACTATCCATCAGCATTTGAATCCTGGTGAAGGGGAAATTAACTTTGATGCATTGTATCGGAAATTAAGAGAAATGAAGTTTGATGGGATTGTCACAAATTCAGTATTTGCTTATCCTGATAAACCAGAGTGGTCAAATGAAGTAACGCTGAAATCGATTAGAGAGGGATTAAATATTTAGGTAGTTTGAAATCCCCATCTTACGGGAAGCCGATTTTCAGAATACGTAACTTGAAAGAGAAGGAGGAAAAGATTCTATGAAATTATCATATGTAACAGATAGCTTAGGCCACTTACCCTTTGAAGAAATGTTGGACTTTGTAGCAGAGTTAGGTATTGATACGATTGAAATGACTACGGGAGGGTGGTCTTCAGCACCTCATTTAAAATTAGATGAATTATTAGAAAGTGAGCAAAAACGAAGTGAATTTTTAACTAGTTTAGAAAAACGTAATATCAAACTTTGTGCTTTAAATTGTTCGGGCAATCCTTTAGAGCCGGGTGAACTTGGTAAACAGCATCAGGAAGTTACAGAGAAAACAATGGAATTAGCTAAATTGTTAGGCGTAAAAAAAGTCATTATGATGAGTGGACTCCCAGCAGGAGGCCCTGAAGATAAGATTCCCAACTGGATTACATATACTATTAGCTGGCCGCCAGCCCTTAAAGAAATTTTAGATTATCAATGGAATGAAGTGGCTATTCCGTATTGGAAATCTTTGGTGAAAAAAGCTGGAGCATGTGGTGTAGAAAAGATTGCTCTAGAAAATTTCAGTTCCCAATTAGTATATAATCCAGAAACTTTATTTAGATTGCGCAATGCAGTTGGACCAATCGTTGGCTTAAACCTAGATCCAAGCCATCTAATTTGGATGGGTGCCGATCCAATTTTGGCAGCTAGAGAATTAGGGGAGGCTATTCATCATGTTCATGGTAAGGATGTTCGACTAGAGAGACATCTATCAGCTGTGAATGGTGTTTTGGAAACAAAAGAAATAACAGATATTACAAAAAGAGCTTGGAATTATGTAGCAGTGGGTTGTGGACAAGACTTGCAATGGTGGAAAGAGTTCTTCTCAGTAGTGAAGATGATGGGATACGATGCAGAAGTATCTTTAGAGATGGAAGATTTAACCATGTCAGCGGAAGCGGGGATAAGAACGTCTATCAATGCTTTACAACAAACATTAAGCTTTTAGAGATCAAAGGGAAATAATCACTATCGCAATTCTATGTCAGAATATTCTAACGAAAATTTCGGAGAGAGGCGATTATAATGTTAAACGGTGAGAAAAAAATTCCAAGACCATTACGTTGGGCTATGGTCGGAGGTGGGCGGCTTGGTCAGGTTGGATATAAACATCGTACTGGTGCACTGAGAGACAATACAGCTTTTCAATTAGTAGCAGGTGCATTTGATATAGATCCCGTAAGAGGAAAGGATTTTGGTATTAATATTGGGGTAGATGAAAACCGTTGTTATCCTGATTATAAAACAATGTTTATGGAGGAAGCGTTAAGGGAGGATGGTATTGAAGTTGTATCGATTGCAACCCCCAATGGGACTCATTATGAAATATGTAAGGCAGCACTAGAAGCTAACTTGCATGTTATTTGTGAAAAACCTTTGTTTTTTACCTCTGAGGAGGGTGAAGAGATTAAATCTCTTGCAGAGGAAAAGGGAAGAATTGTTGGTGTTACTTATGGTTTCTCTGGAAATCAAATGTTACTTCAAATGCGGGCTATGGTTGAACAAGGTAAGATTGGTGACATACGTGTGGTTGAATTGCAGTATACCCATGGTTTTAATTCCAATGACAATGGAGATAAAACAAGTGATGCTCAAAAATGGCGTGTTGATCCTAAGATTGCAGGACCAAGTTTTGTTTTAGGGGATCTTTCCACCCATACGTATTATATGTCTCAGCTGATCATGCCACATATGAAAATTAAAAAATTGCTATGTGATAGGCAGAGTTTTGTTGGGAGCCGTGCTCCTTTAGAGGATAATGCTTTTGTTCTAATGCATTATGAAAACGGAGCAGTAGGAAGGCTTTGGACTTCCTCTATTAATGCAGGTTGTATGGACGGTCATAGAATTCGCATTGTAGGATCAAGGGCAAGTTTAGAATGGTGGGATAGCAAACCGAATGAACTTAGGTTTGAGGTTCAGGGTGAACCTATTCAAACCCTCATTCGTGCAATGCCTTACTTAGACGAATCCTGTAATGCGGATGAGCGTTTAGGAGCACTACATCAAGAAGGATTGTCTGAATCGTGGGCAAATATTTATCTAAAATTGGCCCTTGCTATTGATGCTAAAAATCGGAACGATGAGGAAACATTAAAGAATCTAGTTTATCCTGATATCGACGCAGGTATTGATGGGATTCTTTGGATTGAAAATTGTGTTCGCTCTGCTGAAAATGGATCGGTGTGGGTAGAGTTTAAAGACAAAAAAACTTTCGGTATAAAGTGAAACTTTAATCAGTGGAGGTTTTTCTTCATCCTTCACTGATTACTAGTCACCAATCAGAGCAAGTCTTAGTTTACTGATTTTATATAAAAATTGGAGATGATACTTATGAAATTATGTTTTAATCAAGCTACTACACGTGATAATTCAAATCTTGCAAATGATTTGGAGTTATGTGAAAAACTGGGCTTTGATTCGATTGAAATCCGTACAATGGACAAGTTGCCTGAGTATCTAAAAGACCATCCAATTGAAGATTTAGCTAGTTACTTCAATACGCATCATATTAAGCCTCTAGCATTTAATGCATTAGTTTTCTTTAATAATCGTGATGAAACTGGACACCAAGAAATCATCAATGAATTTAAGGAGATGATGGAAGTAGGTAAAAAGTTAGGCGTTCAATATGTCGTAGCTGTTCCACTCGTGACGGAAGAAAAAATAGTAAAACATGATATTAAAAATAGTTGTGTAGAAGTATTAACAGAACTATCAAATATTGCAGATCCATATGGTATTAAAATTGCAGTGGAGTTCGTTGGACATCCACAATGTACAGTTAATACATTTGGCCAAGCATATGATATTGTTGAATCCGTTAATCGTGATAATGTAGGTTTAGTGTTGGATTGTTTCCATTTCCATGCGATGGGATCCAGAATAGAAGACTTAAAAAAAGCTGACGGTTCTAGAATCTTCATCTTACATATCGATGACACAGAAGACTTCCCTATTGGATTTCTAACAGATGAAGATCGCTTATGGCCGGGGTTAGGTGCAATCGATCTGGATGGAATTTTATCAACATTAAAAGAAATTGGTTTTTCTGATGTTGTATCCGTTGAGTTGTTTCGACCAGAATATTATCAACTTGATGCGGAAGAAGTAATTAAAACAGCTAAAGAAACAACAGTAAAGGTTGTCTCTAAATATTTTAAGTTTGATACTGCTAAAGTGGGGTGAAAGTGTTAAATAACGGCCTTTCCTTAGTGCAAAACACTATGAGGAAAGGCCGTTCTGGAATTATTCAGCTATAATAAGTTGGATATCATTCTTTTTTGCATAACTCTGGTAGACCTCACTAGGTATTGCATCAGTTATAAGGAAGTCGATTTTATCTAAGCCGCAATAGGTCATTAATCCATACTTATCAAACTTATTATGGTCTATTAATAAAAATACTTCAGAACTTCTGTTAACAATAGAAGATTTTAATTCACTTTCAAGTGGTGAAGCATTCGTAACACCATTTGATAAGGAAATTCCTGTCGATGCCATAAAAGCTTTATTAATATTATAAGTATTTAACATATCCATATATTTCAAAATCCCGAATGAATTTGTTTTTCTTTCAAGGATTCCTCCAGGTGTAATTACATTTATATTTTCATATGGAAGAGCGCGAACAATAAAATCGAGATTATTGGTGATAACTGTAACCTGCTTTATATTAATATAGTCAATCATTTCAATTGTTGTTGTCCCTGAATCGATAAAAATAATATCTCCGTCATGTACATAATTTGCAGCTGCTTTCCCGATCATTTCCTTTTCTGTTTGATTACGTACTTGACGGTCATGGAAAGACTCTAATTTTGCACGCTCATCATTTACCGCTACTCCTCCATATACCTTTTTAAAATCTCCACTGTCTACTAGTTCCTGAACATCACGGCGAATCGTATTTTTAGATACTTTAAACACGTTCATCAATTCATCTAAAGACACTGATTTGTGTTGAATAATATATTCCTCAATTTTATTGACCCGTTTATCTTTAATCATTCTTAACCACCCTTTGTTTCCGAATAATACTCTATATATAATTATATATTACCAACAAATTATCAAAACTTCATTATTTAAATAAATAATGTCGTAAAAATAATGATCATTTTAATGGTATTTCACTGTAATTGCAGACTCCTTTGTATAAACTAGCTTAATAAAAAGGGTTTAGGATTGTTAAATTGTCGGAAAATAAAAATAATATTGACTGAAAGCGTTTTTATAATTATCATGAAAGTATCAATATGTAATCAACATTTAACAAAAAGTTAATTAATAAGATAACTTTAGGGAGTTTTTTTGGGGGATGATACTTTGGATTACAAAAAGTTGACCAAAGTTATATTGAATCTCTTTTTGTGTGAAACAAAATAGTTTCAAAGATTCTTTTTAACTATTAAAGGAGGTGAATCGCTTTAATTTTTCGAAAATTATGACAATTTGATTTTTAATGCGTGAAATTTTTGGTCTCCAAATTAAATATTAAAGGGGGAGTAGAGATGAGTAAGAAATTAATCGGTTTTCAAATGCTTTTTGTGTTGCTTGTAATCATACTGGCTGGTTGTGGATCTAGTGAAAAGGATAAAAAGAACATCGTTATTGGGGCAGCAATGCCGGTATTTGATGATAAATTTTTATCTTACTTGTATGACGGGATAAAAGAATATGACAAAGAACATGATGATGTTGAAGTGAAGATGGTTGACGCGAAGAATGACTCAGGTAAACAGATTTCACAAGTAGAAACCTTTGTTTCACAAGCTGTGGATGCTATCATTATCAATCCGGTTGATACAGATGCTGTTGCGCCAATGGTAGATATAGCTAACGGGGCTGGAATACCAGTTATTATGGTTAATAGAATGCCAGATGAAAAGACTATGGAAAAAATCTATGCCTATGTTGGTTCTGAGTCACTTGAAGCTGGATTCATCCAAATGGAAAAAGTAGCTGAAATGCTTGATGGAAAAGGGAATATCGGCATTATAAACGGAACATTGGGAGATGAAGCCGTAGTCAAAAGAACAAAGGGTAATAAAGACGTGGTTCAGAAGAACCCGAGTATCAAGATTATTCGCGAAGCTACAGCTGATTGGCAAAGATCGCAAGGAATTACCTTAATGGAAAACTGGATTCAATCAGGTGAACATTTTGATGCGATTGTATCAAATAATGATGAAATGGCAATTGGAGCCATTATGGCTTTAGAACAAGCAGGTAAGCGTGGAAATATTATCGTTGCTGGTATTGACGGAACCCCAGATGCTTTAGAATTTGTAAAGGAAGGGAAATTAGATGTCACAGCCTTCCAAGATGCATATGGTCAAGGCAAGGGGGCAATTGAAGCAGCTATCAAGGCAGTCAATGGTGAGGTAGTAAACGATAAGTTCATTAATATCCCATTCGAACTAATAACGAAGGATAACGTTGATGAATACATCAAAAAGTGGGAAAAGTAATGAGCTGCACAAAGTGAAAGGATTTAATGCAGGCCGTTCAGGACGGAATATGGGCGGCCTTTAAAAATTCTTTCAGCAGGTGAGTATTCGTAGTGAAAGTGAAACGTCAGCTGCAAATGTTCCTTGTATCGAAAGCGTAGAGATAGGTACAAAAGCCTCCCACCTCTATAGGTGGAGAGATGAAGCGGATTTAAGCTATCTTTCAGTAGTGTCCAAACACCGGCTGAAAGATTCAATTATGATATAGGTGGTGACTAAGGTGGCTGAATATATTTTAGAACTTGAGCACATAACCAAGGAATTCCCTGGTGTAAAGGCTTTAGATGATATTCAATTACAAGTGAAGAAAGGGACAGTTCATGGCTTGATGGGGGAAAATGGTGCAGGAAAATCTACTTTGATGAAAATTATATTTGGCATTTTTTCCCCTGATAAAGGAACGATGAAATTTAAAGGCAAAGAATTAAAAGCTTCAGGACCAAAAGAATCAGTGAAAAACGGAATTTCTATGATTCACCAAGAATTAAGCCCAGTCCCGCATATGACAGTAGCAGAGAATATATTTTTAGGCAGGGAATTCACATATGGAAAGACTAGTTTGATCAACAATAGAAAAATGATTATGGAGTCAAGGAAATTATTTGAGTCGTTAAATATGAAAATTGATCCAACAGATAAGATGAAGGATTTGAGTATTGCGAACATGCAAATGGTGGAGATTGCTACTGCAGTGTCGTACAATGCGGATTTAATTATTATGGATGAACCGACATCGGCAATAACGGACAAGGAAGTAGAGCAATTATTTGGGATTATTCAATCCTTGAAAGCAAAAGGGGTTTCTATTATTTATATTTCACATAAAATGGATGAGATTTTTAAGATTTGTGATGAGCTAACAGTATTCCGAGATGGCAAATATATCGGTACAAAGAGTACAAATGATTTTGATCAGGACACTTTAATTCACATGATGGTCGGCAGAGAAATTAAGCAAGTGTTTCATAAAGAAAAGGCTGAAATAAAGGAGGTCGTGTTATCCGTACAAAATTTATCCCGAAAAGAGAAGTTTCAGAATGTTAGTTTTGAATTAAGAAAAGGGGAAATCCTTGGAATTGCTGGATTAATGGGGGCAGGGAGAACAGAGGTAATTGAAAGTATTTTTGGCATCGCTCCTTATGATTTTGGTGATATTTATGTAAATGGTGAAAAAGTGAAAATTAAATCACCACAAGATGCGATTAAACACAAAATGGCACTGTTAACGGAAGATCGTAAGTTAACGGGTGCATTTCTGCCAATTTCCATTAAAGAAAATATGATTATCTCTAATATCAATAAATTTTTAAAGTTTGGTTTAATGAATCGGCAGTTAGTAAATGATGCGTGTAATGAAATGGTACAGCTTTTAAATATTAAAACACCGCACCTTAATCAGATTATTATGAATTTAAGTGGAGGAAATCAACAGAAGGTGCTCCTTGCTAGGTGGTTGCTGAATGACCCTGACATACTTATTTTAGATGAACCAACAAGAGGTGTGGATGTAGGTGCAAAATCGGAGATTCATAAGATTATGTCAAAGTTAGCTCATGAGGGAAAAGCGATTATCATGATCTCCTCTGAACTGCCGGAAGTATTGGGGATGAGTGACCGAATCGTTGTTATGCATGAAGGATATAAAAAAGGTGAACTAGCCAGGGAAGAAGCTAATCAGGAAAGGGTCCTAGAACTAGCCTATAGTTAATTTTTTATTAGAAAGATTAAAGGGAGGTTCTTCATTTGAGTAATCCAATTAACAGTACAGTTTCTGCAGTTGAAAATAGTAGTAATAATTCCATATGGAAAGAAAAGATTGCTCCGTTCATGAGCAAGTATGGAATTCTATTTATTTTGATTGCTATGATTATAGTAATGTCTTTTATGTCAGATGCTTTTCTTAAAACACAGAATATTTTGAATATAATACGTCAAATTTCCTTTATCGGAATAGTGGCGATGGGAGTTACAATTGTTATTATAACAACGGGTATTGATTTATCATCTGGTTCTGTTATCGCATTAACATCTGTTTTGGTAGCAAGTGTGGCTCATCCGGGTGATTCGTTGATTGGAGCATTAGCACTTGGTGCCGGAGTCGGTCTTGTTTGCGGCGCGGTTAATGGAATTCTTACTGCCAAGGGGAAAATTCCCCCGTTTATCGCGACCCTTGGAATGATGACCGCAGCAAGAGGGCTAGCCTTACTATTTAGTGATGGAAGGCCAGTTCCGAATTTATCTGAATCGTTCATGTTCTTGGGGAAAGGTGTAATTGCGGGTATCCCAGTTCCAATTATTGTGTTTGTTTTAATTGGTATTCTCTCACACGTTCTATTAAGTAAAACAAAGTTTGGTAAATATACGTATGCAATAGGAGGAAATGAACACGCGGCGAAAATTTGTGGAATCAATGTGGATCGCTATTTAATTTTGATTTATATGTATGCGGGCTTACTTTCAGCGATTGCGGGGATGATGCTTACAGCAAGAATTAGCGTTGGACAACCAAGCATGGGAGTCTCTTTTGAATTAGATGCCATCGCTGCCGCAGTTATTGGTGGGACTAGTCTTTCAGGGGGAGTTGGGACAATTCCTGGGACCATTATTGGTGCATTGATTATTGGTGTCTTAAATAATAGCCTTGATTTATTAGGTGTATCCTCTTATTGGCAACAAATTTTAAAGGGTTTAATTATTGTGAGTGCAGTGTTAATTGATTCACGTAAAAATAAAAAGGTGTAATGATTAAAGTGAATGTGTTAAGTGGCTTGTACCTATGATAGGTTTAAGCCGTTAATCGCTTTTGGTATCAGAGTTAAGCTGTGGAGGAGAAAACTGCATTGAAAAGAACGTTAAGGATGGTGTTTTTTTAATCTCTTTATGCTTTCATTTCTCATAATTCCCTTTAAATAGAATGTGAATTTCTGTACAATAAGAGAATTAAAGTCAGATTCTTGAAGGAGAATGGAATGAAGCGGGCAGTAATTATTATAGATATGCAAGAAGCTTTCTTTTTGGATAGCCAAAACTACTTATTTGATTATGAAAAAGTGGTAGATAATATTAATATGTTAATAACTTCGGCACGAAATAGCGAAGTCCCGATCATTTTTATCCAGCATACGGATTCAAATGAAGACGATGATTTCGCGTTTGGCAAGCCAGGGTGGGATTTATATCACGGGCTTCTACGACAACCAGAGGATAAGGTCATACAAAAAACAACGTGGGATGCATTCTATCAAACGGAATTAGCGCAATACTTACAAGAACAAAAAGTTGAGCAGCTTATTTTTGCAGGAGCTCAAACAGAATTTTGTCTTGATACGACAATTCGAAGTGCGTATAGCCATGGTTACCACCAAAATATTTTAGTCGAAGATGCACACTCTACATTAGATAGTCAGGTATTAGATGCGCAACAAATTATTAAGCACCACGAGTCCGTTTGGCATAATCGATTCGTGAACATTCAGCCAAGTACCTTTTTCAAAAATAAGTAGTAGAGAGGATTCAACTTTGATAATAAATAGCCAAGAATTTAATGTAAATGAACTCCAATATACAATTAGATCTGCCAAAATAGAAGATGCCGAAGCTTTATCTGCAATAAGGTTACAACTTGATGGAGAAACGGAAAACTTTGATCGAGAACAAGGGGAAGCTCTTATCGATACAAAAGGTTTTGAGCAGATCATTAGGGTTGACACAGAAAGTCCAAGGAATTTGTGTTTAGTAGCAGTAGTTGATAATCGCATCGTCGGATTTTCTAGATGTGAGGGGTCTCCATTAAAAAGATTTGCTCATAAAGTAGAATTTGGCGTAGGGGTATTAAAGGAGTTTTGGCGCTATGGGATAGGGAAAAATTTCTTAAAAGCATCGATAGAGTGGGCTGACGCTAATGACATTAAAAAAATAGCCCTGAATGTTGTAGAGACAAATGACAAAGCGATTTTACTTTATAAAAAACTAGGCTTTGAAATTGAAGGCGTTTTAAAAAATGATAAGATCCTTTCAGATGGCAACTATTATAATACGATTGTCATGGGAAGAATTGTGAAATGAAATAAACCTAGTTAAGCGAAAGATGAAATGACCAAAAAAGTTAGACTTTGAATTTAGTCATGTAAAAAACTGCACCGCCAATAATGGGGGTGCAGTTTATTTTATGATAAATAAAGATGATACATTGCAGTTTCATCATCCAAAGATTTTGCAATTTCAAATGCTTCTTGTTGATTTTTTTTATTGTTAATTATTTCATACATAAATCGAATTAAAAACAATAAATTTGCATTACCATCTATGTAATCATCAGGCCCCATATATGAATGACAACCGCATTTTAGAAATGCTGAAGCTAATTGTTCAACACCTAATGTACAGCCTGCTGCGATAACTTTTACATCATTCAATTTTGAATAACGTTTTACTTCTTCTGCACCAAAAAATTCTCCTCTTGGCTCGTCGGCTTCATAATCCTCATCATCCAGTTCAGGTATACAAAATCTTCCTTCATCGCCATGGAAATATAAAATCAAATAATCCATTTTCTCTACTCGATCTTCTCCAGAAAGAACATCCACCAAATCATTTGGTCTTCCACCTATCCAATGAATGTTAACTCTTGCTCCAAAGTACTCAAGTGCTGAACGCAAAGCAAATGCCGCCCCGTCACAATCTGGGCCAACAGCTAAACTAACATATAATTCTGGTTTACTCATTAAATAACCTCTTTTCTTTATAACCATTTATTCGAAATATTGGTTTAAATTATATTGTAGGATTCTAGAAGTTACTTTTCAAATTTTCACCTTGCCTTGAAGGCCACGAACTAAATCATAGTACATGACATAGTATAGAAATGAAACATTTATAAAAAAGGATGATGTATATACATGTCATTGATGTTATTGTGAGTATTTCAGTAAAAAAAACTGGTATCCTTCCCTGTGTCGGCGAAATAACTGACAGCTGGGACGATGTTGTTTGGGACATTGATCGTTGGGAGAATGACGGAGGTAGAAGTGTTGATACATGACTTGGCTACGGCCGTTGAATGAAAAATTTTTTTGTATTGAGAGGGAGGCAAGCCTGTCTCCCTTAAAAATTTGTACGGACACCAATCAAATAAAAACTTACGACCTTTGTTTGTAGATGAATTTCCAAAAAATATAATATTTGATAAGAAAGTTGAAACTATTTTCCTTGTATAGCGTATTAAATAATAGAACACTAGGAGGTGAAATTTTTGGAAGAAAAAATGCATGGAAAACAAAAAAGTGAGCTCTTTGAATGGGTAAAAGCAATTGCGTTTGCTCTAGTGGTTACGTTTGTAGTGAAGCAGTTCTTATTTACGCCAGTACTTGTTAAAGGTGCTTCTATGATGCCGACACTTGAAGACCAAGATCGTGTGATTGTTAACAAAATTGGTCCAAAGTTTAAGTCATATGATCGCTTTGACATTGTTGTTGTTGAAATGGATGAAGAAACAAACTATATTAAGCGAATCATTGGTTTACCAGGAGATAAGATCGAGTATAAGGACGATCAATTATACATAAACGGTGAGAAGTACAATGAACCTTATTTAGACCAATACAAAAATAAATTAAGGATACTGGGACACTTACATATGATTTTACATTAGATCAAAATTTAGGTGAAACTACCGTACCAGAAGCGCATTACTTTGTATTAGGCGATAATCGTCGTATAAGTAATGATAGTAGAAATCCTGAGGTTGGGTTCATCCCTGAAGAAAAAATAATGGGGACAACCAGTATCATCTGTTGGCCGATGGAACATATTGACTTAAGCTTTAACTAAATTGAACCTCAAAGTTTAAAAACTCAATAAAGATAATAATCATGACCACTCTACAAATGAGTGGTTTTTTTGTATTGTCATTTGTTTAATCAACAGCTGTGGAAACAAACGCACCTAGCGTCTTATTTCACTGATGAAAAATATAATTAGCTTTATGCAATATATATATTGCTAAAAGACAGATATTCTGTATAATATAAATTATAAAATAAGGGGAGGTAAAATATTGATGTTTGGAAAAAGTAAACACGTTGATGAACGAGTTATAAATCAGCAAAATAAAATTTACAGAGAGATTAATTACATTGTCTTATTAGTATGTTCAATATCGATCCTAATAAAGTCCATTACAATGGGAGCGCCCTCACAAAATGTATTAACAGAGTTGTTGATTTTAATAATCATATCAGTATATTATTCTGTTAGAGTAGCTTATCTCGGCATATTTACAGATGAAGTAGAGATTCACGACAGTACAAGTAAAATTAAATTAAGTACTAAATATATTATTTCTGGAGTGTCTATTGGCATGATTGTTGCTATTATTATGGGTGTTAACAGTGCATTCAACTATGCAGAAAGCACTCCACAAGCAATATATTTTTTCTTTATGGTATTTTTTGTATCACTGTTCATGTATTCTTCATTTATTGCCGGAATTTTAATTTTATTTTATGGGCTTGCTAAAAAGAAAAGTGATCGAGTTATTCAAAGAATGTTAGAAGATGAAGATAGTGGTGATAAAGGTGAAAAACATACGTTTGAAAATGGCTCGAATTGAACACGATTTATCACAAGGTGAATTGGCTGAAAAAGTGGGGGTCACTAGGCAAACAATCGGTTTAATTGAATTAGGAAAATATAACCCGACGTTGAATTTATGTATTGCTATATGTAAAACTTTAAATAAAACCCTAGATGAATTGTTCTGGGAGGAGTAAATTGTGGTCAATATAGGATACTAACTTGGTAAAGATTCAGTGATATCCAAGGATTAGTTCAAGATGTAAAAAACTCGTGTTATTCTTTATCGAAGAGGCTATCGACTAAACAGATAGTCTCTTTTATTCTTTGGAATTTTAGTTACGCCCAAAATAAAAAAGATTGAAGCAATTTGCTCCAACCTGCTATTTTCTCACGAATGAGCTTAATCATTTAATCCCTTACCATCAAGAATTTGCTGTGTGCATTTTTCAATTCTTGACACGCGAGTTTTGGATTGTTTAGGCTGAGAAAAATGTAGAATGTATGCTCTCTGCCTTCCTGGCGTCAACTCTTCAAAAGCAGTTTTTAATGCAGGCATTTCATTGAATTTATTGTGAAGTTCATCAGGGATAATGTATTCCTTATGCTCTTTCATTGGCACTTCTAAACCTGCTTTTTCAACTTCAATGGCTTCATTAATATAGTCTTTAATGATCGTTTCCATTGCAACTATTTCTTGAACATTGGTGAACCGAATTTGGCGCGCTGCTTGTACATTTTCCGTTTGTTGGATTAGTATCCCCTGGGCATCCTTTAACAGGGCACCTTTGTGAAACAGAAGCGCACAATACTCCTTAAATCCATGTATTAACACAATGTTTTTTTCCTCTAACGTGTAACAAGGATGCATCCACTTGAATTCTTCGGTCAGCTCACAGTCAAGAACGATATTTCTCAATGCCGAATATTCTTCCTGCCACTTTTTAGCTTTACTTAAAAATTCATCAACCTTTGGATTCGTTCTACTATTTGTCATCAAGGAACACCCCTCTACAATTTTTTAATTACTCTAATCGATTTATAATAAAACATTAATTAGTCACGCGTGTTGATTATCTAATTTCTTCCAATAAAAATTATACAAAAAGAGAGATTCTCATGTAAAATGTTAGTTACTACACAAACAATTACGAAATGAGGAATCTCTCTTGAACAAGAATAACACGATTTTTACACTCATTCAAACCTTTCTTTCAGAGGAAGAATGGCAATCAATCTTAAGCGAATTCGGTTATGTAGAAACAGCACGAAAATGTACAGTTCCCACGCTCATTTCGTATTTAATTGGTGCTGCCACGAACGAGTGGAAAAGTTTACGCCACGCAGCGGATGTGGGTCCAAGTAACGGTCTTGTTTCGGTGAATCATTCATCGCTTTCTAAACATTTAAAGGCACTTGATTATGGCATCATCAAACGAATTTTTGAAGTGATTGTCGGGAAGCTCAACCGTGCAGCTCGTCGTAAATTGAAATTGCCGAAAAGATTATTAGCCGTTGATTCAACTACCATTACAGTAGGCAAAACAAGATTACCTTGGGCTGTCTATCACGGCGAACGTTCAGGAATCAAATTACATGTTAGTTTTACTAATGAAACTGCGATGCCCTTAAAAGTCGTAGAAACAACCGGTTTAAAACATGATGGTCCCATTGGCGAATTCCTTGAAGATAAAAGGTTTATCCTCGTTTGTGACCGTGCCTACTTTTCTATTGATAAAGTCGATCGCTACCTGAAAGAATATCAACATTTTGTGTTACGTTTAAAAGACAATGTGCAATTAAATCGCAAAAAATCGCTCCAAGGTAGTCGTACCAACGATTCCAATGTGACAGCTGATTTTACTTGTACGCTTGGGACGCCACAAAAACAAACGAAAAAACGCCATCGTGTCGTTCAATTCATAGATCATGAAGATAAAGAAATACGTGTCGTGACAAGTTTAATGGATATCACCGCTGAAGAAATTGCCAACATGTATAAGTCACGTTGGGCGATTGAAAATTTTTTCCGTTGGATTAAACAAAACTTGAACGTACCTGTTCTATTCGGAACAACAAAAAATGCTGTATTCAATCAGCTATTCGTAGCCCTTATTGCCTATGTTTGTTTGAAATTTCTTCATACACAAGGGAATAAGAAAAATAATATCAAACCCTTATCATTCGTAGGTTTTACACGGATGTTTCTTTGTGCTGCCCTGCCAATAGAATGGCGAATCAGGGTGAAAGAAATCCTGGTGTTTCATTGGAACATAAATCATTCAACTACTGTATAATTTTGGTTAATCAACACGTGTGTTAATTAGTATCATGTCTAGCTAAAAAAACACTCTAATTTTGTTTTACATTATTATGCTCATGACCATAACTAGGTGTTTTATTAGCCGCTTCGCTTGCGCTCTAGTGTCTCATCTGGGACGCTGATGCCCAGAACTTTTGGTGATGAGCCATTATTATATTTTTGTTGGTAGAATATTATATTACTAGTATATAATACAAATTGATTATGTTTAGTAAAATTAAGCTGAGGAGGAGAATGATGAAAAAATTATTTATTATGTTACTAGCAGCATTTGTATTTGCAACAGTAAATGCAACAAAATCAGAAGCAAAAGTGATGTATGATGGAGCAGAAATTGTCAAAGGGCAAACAGGGAAAATGACCTTTAATAAAGATGTAAAAGTGTACAAGAAAAACGTCAATGGAAAGTTTGAATCGATGTTAGTTAAAAAGGGAAACTATTTCCGCGTATATAATATCGAAAAATACAATGGACAAACGTATTATTGGATGAGCTCTGGTTATCGTGTACAAGCCACAAATTTAACAGTATTTATGGCGATTCCATTTGAACAGCGTGTACAATTTTATGATAACCCAGCATATTTGTGGATAAATAGAGATAAACCATTTAAATCATTTTACATGGAAGATGATAGTTCGGGGACTCATACACATTCCTATTACACGTATTTAAATAATTGGGGAGATTTTAAAATTGAACAAGGAGAGCTTGTCCATACCTATGATATGGGTTTTATAGGTGGCGGTATTGAAAGAAATAAAATTGATTCAACAGACATTCTAATAATAGAACCTCAACCTGTTAATACGGATACATTATTTATTGTAACAAAGGATACAGTGCAGCATATAAAACCATATCTAATCAACAATAATGATTATTATCAAAGAATTGCTGGTCAATTGAAAGCAGGAACCGTTCTAAAAAGTGAAGGTTTTAAAATTGGTAACTATTACGCGGTGAATTTAATTGAACCAGAACCAGAGTTTTACACCCGAACATTTTTCATACCTCAAAGCTATGTAATTGAAAAATCTTTAGAGAATTAAGGTGCAAAATGTTTTTATTCCTAAGTTAAACGTAAGGTTTAGTTGTAGTTGCTACATTCGATCATCCTCCAAGTTTATGGTAATTGATAATTTCAGTCACAGTGCTATATGTTAATATGCTTATTAAACTAAAAATAGAAGCATTTAATAGTTTTTATGAAAAAGCATCCGCTCCAGTAGATGCTTTTTTGTGCTGCTATTCCTCGTTTTCTACCAAAGTACATTACACAACGCTCCTAAATTATGTCGTTGGTATTGTATAGTAGTTTCATTATACAGACGACGAACGGTTTCTTTTTTTAACTATGCCATTTCAGTACACTTACTAATCGAAAGACCTCTTTCATCGAGAACTTCCTTTTCATTTAATGGAGTAATAGCTATCTTCGTATTAACAAAAAAACACTTACATCAAACAATAAAATTAACAATGAGTTTATTAAAAAACAATCGTAAAATGTTGCTATGAAGCTTTCTATCAAGTTTCAATCAATAAGTAATAGACCATGTAATTTAGAGAATTGGCTTGAATGGTAGATGCATGAAGTTATGTTATGGAAAAACACACTATTTTTGTTTGGTTTTTGACATCCTTAATTTCTATTGATAAAATATTACGTTCTTAGTATATAATGCTAATTAATTATCAATACGAGGAGGAGAATGATGAAAAAATTATTTATTTTGTTACTAGCAGCATTTGTATTTGCAGTAGTAAATCCAACAAAATCAGAAGCAAAAGTGATGTATGATGGAGCAGAAGTTGTAAAAGGGCAAACAGGAAAAATGACCTTTAAAAAAGACATCAAGGTATATAAGCAAAATTCAAATGGTACATTTGATTCGTTAGTGGTTAAGCGAAATAACTTTTTTAGAACGTATGATATTGAGAAATATGATGGAAAAACATTCTATCAAATGGGGCAATATCGGGTACAAGCAACCGATTTAGTGGTTTTTAAAGAAGTACCGATCGATATTCGTGCATCTTTCTATAACAATCCAGCCTATGTCATGATTAATCATAAGGGCTTGAAATTTGAAGGAGTGTATAGCCTTGAATATGGTGAACTTTTAACAGTTGGAAAACGAGAAGATGCTTGCAGACCACAAATATTTGTAGTTTCTATTGGGAAGGGTAAATTAAATTACTATCTATGTGCTGGAGATATTGAAGGAGAGGATGTAATTACTCCTGGTATTCTTGATAGCACTGATATTCGAATTTTTGAAAAGATAATAAGAAATAAAGGCTCGTATATATTGACAGAAGATACAGAACAATACAGTGGTCCGATGATAACAAAATACCATGGGGAAGAGTTGAAAGGAACTGTCTTTTATTCACCAGGAATTGAGATAAATGGATATTTGATGGTGGGAGATGTGAATTTTGGTTTTATTCCAGCAAACCTACTGAAGCCAGTGGATGGTAAGTGAGGTTTTAAAAATTAAACCTTAAAAGAGAAATGTGCTTGCGTTCCGAGCTAACAGAGAAGACAGGAGCGCAACTGAGTCCAGTTAAAGGATACGTTGTAGATTGGGATAACAGAATTTATTTAAAGGAAATTTTTATCGATAGGTATTGAAATTAATGGTTGTCAATATGTAAAGAATGAATTTGATTCGTTAGCTAGCTATTTTTTAAGCAAGTTAGAGATAAATGATAGATTATGAATTATAGCTCTCTTAATTTTTGTTAAGAGGGCTATTTTATATGGTTGGTTGACATATGGATAGGATGTTTGTCGATGTCTTAGGCTTAGCTGAATAAACGATAAAAGATGGGACTCCTAATTGTAAGACATAGTTATTTTATTAGTCAGCGGTTTGGGCATGTGTATTGGACTCATGCCTTTAATTTTGCCTTAATTCGTTTGGTATTGTAATACGTTATGTGATTTAGAGAATTGGCTGGAATGGTAGATGGGTGAAATTATATTATGGGAAAACAGGCCTGTTGATTAGGAAAAAATAGGTTTATTATTGATCGATGAAAGGGTTTTTCTTGTTGCTAATTAGTGTCGAGCCCTAAAATAGAATCGCTAAAGCTACTTTCGTTCGTTTTATAGGAAAACTTTGAAGATTTATCGAAACAAAATCGCTCTTTATCGAAACTATTTGAGCTTTTATCGAAATAAAATCTCATTTTATCGAAACTATTTGGGCTTTTATCGAAAAACAAGCTCTTTCTATCAAAGAAATCAACCACATGTTATGATGAAGAGCTTGTTGCGTAGGGCTACTCGACGCTCGCCCGTAGCGAAAATCAGCCTCTTCGAATGTATAAATGGTTAATCGACACACCTGATATCAAAATTAAATAACTGTATTATCACCATTATGTAATCCATAAAAATAAATTTTATTATATCGAAGTATGATAGTCAATTAATTATAAAAATTTTCTTTTGTGGTGAAAATTAACATTATTCTTTTGTATAGACAAATTTGAAATAGGATAATAATTTAATCCGGCGAAACTTTAGCTAGATAACAATTTAAATAATTAAAGTGTCCATCTCTAAAAATTGAAAATAGTTAAATGGATAAACAACTTTCCAAATGTGTTTATAAAACAAAGTGATCCTATCTGAGGTATGCATAAAGTTTTGTTTCTTCTTAGATATGTATACTATTCAAGTATTCAAAAATAAAAAAGATTTTTAAAAAAATTCTTGATATTCAGAGCTGTTTTTGTTTTCTTCAGATAACTTAAGTTTATTTTTCAAAAAAACAAGAAAGTTTTATTAAAAATGACAGAAAATCGAACGTGGAAAAAAATGGTTTTCGGCTGAGGGTTGTTGTGATATTGTAAAAAATAGTAAAAGAGGGAGGGGGGAAAGGAATATAAATTTATGAAAACAGATACTGGAGGAAGGGTTGCTTTTTGTTAAAGACAAGACACTCCTTTAATATGGGAATGTTAAAAGAAGATTTATCAATATCATCTGTAGTTGTCGGATTAATTGCCACAATGGTATCTTATGCAGGGCCTCTAGTAATTGTTTTTCAAGCTGCGAAAGTAGCACATTTAAGTGATTCTCATTTGTCCTCGTGGATATGGGCGATATCAATGGGGAGTGGGATAACTTGTATTTTGTTGAGTATTTGGTTTAAAGCTCCAATTATAACAGCGTGGTCTACACCAGGAGTGGTTTTACTTGTTTCAAGCTGGTCAACTTATTCTTATACAGATGCTATTGGAGCGTTCATATTTTCTGCATTAATTATCACATTCTTAGGGTTTACAGGGATATTTGAGAAAATGATGAATCGGATACCATATTCAATCACAACTGCTATGCTTGCCGGAATTCTTTTAAACTTTGGAGTTGAAGTTTTTACGTCTTTAAGAAATCTACCTGAATTGGTTTTTCCGATGATACTGTGTTACTTACTTTTTAAAAGGTTTTCACCACGTTATACAGTCGTAATTACATTATTTTTAGGATTATTGATTACTTATTTTACTGGGAATCTAAAGACTGACAGTATTGATATATCTTTAGTGAATCCTATTTTTACAATTCCTACATTTTCGCTTGATGCTTTGATTGGGATTGGCGTTCCATTATGTATTGTAACGATGGCATCTCAAAATGCTCCTGGCATAGGGGTACTAAGAGCGGATGGATACAATGTTCCTATAAGTCCATTAGTTACAACAACGGGTATTTTTTCTATTTTACTTGCACCATTTGGTTCTCATGCTATTAATTTAGCGGCAATTACTGCTGCGATTTGTACTGGAAAAGAAGCTCATGAAGATAAAAATAAAAGATATATTGCGGGTATTTCATGTGGATTATTTTATTTAATCTTTGGTTTATTTGGAGCTGCAATTGCATCAATTTTTCAAGCACTTCCCGGTGAGTTTATAGCAACTATTGCTGGTTTGGCTTTATTTGCTTCACTTAGTTCGAGCCTAGCTTCAGCAATGGAAGGTACTCAAAAGGAAAGTGCATTAATTACTTTTCTAGTTACTATATCAGGTATCTCCTTTTTAGGTATTGGAGCTGCTTTTTGGGGATTAATAGCTGGCATTCTAACAAATTCAATTTTTCAAATGAATTTTAATATTTTCTCAAAAAACAAAAGAATTGACTAAAGAAACTAGTAATTCGCAAAAGGGATGATATTTAATGAAGGATCAAAGCGTAGATTATTTAATTATTGGTGCGGGAATTGCAGGTGCATCGGCAGCATATGAATTGGCTAAAGAGGCTAATGTAATCCTTATAGAAAAAGAGACTCAATTAGCCTACCATTCCACAGGACGTTCTGCAGCAATTTACATGCAAGCATATGGTAATAAAACAGTAAGAGGATTAACAAGGAATAGCTATGAGTTTTATACTAATCCCCCAAAAGGATTTAGTGATAAACCTTTATTAAGAGAAAGAGGGGCAATTTTTTTAGCAACAAAAGAACAGAAGATATTAGCAGAACAACATTATAAAGAAATGAAAAATGAAGTAAATAATTTGGAACTGCTAGAAGGTGAAGCGTTACGAAGTCTTGTTCCAGTCATTAATACAGATATATATACATCGGGTATATTTGAAAAAGATGCAATGGATATCGATACACATGCTGTTCATCAAGGATATATCAATGGATTTAAAGGAAATGGTGGGACTCTGATTACCAATTGTAATGTGAATTCAATATCTCGCCATAACAATATTTGGTGTGTAGATACAACCCAAGGTAAGATTGTCGCACCGATGATTATTAACGCAGCAGGTGCTTGGGCTGACCAGATAGCAAGTTTAGCAGGAGTTAGAACTATTAACCTTGAACCAAAGAAGAGAAGCGTCTTTTATCTATCAATTGATGAATATAATACAAATAAATGGCCGTATGTAGGAGGTTTAAGTGAATCTTTTTATTTTAAACCAGACTCGGGAAAATTGTTTGTAAGTCCATGTGATGAAATTCCAATAACACCTTGTGATGCAAAACCATCAGATTTAGATATCGCTATAGCTGTAAATAATCTTGAAGCGGTAACTAACATAGAAGTTAAGAAAGTTGGTCATACATTAGCAGGTTTGCGCTCTTTTGTGGCAGATAGGACGCCGGTGGTAGGTGAGGACGCAGATGTACCAGGTTTCTTTTGGTTAGTAGGACAGGGAGGATATGGGTTTCAGACAGCACCTGCTATTGCAAACTGTTGTAGAATGCTTCTAACAAGGAATTGTTTTCCTGAATCTTTAAAAAAACTAGGAGTCGTAGAAGAAGCACTTTCACCAAATAGAAATAGTTTAGATCGTAACAGTGTAACGGTATAGCATTTTGAATGACCAAGTAAAACGTATGAACTTAACGAGAGAAGGAGAGTATAAAAATGTCTATTAGAGAAATTTATACAAACAAGGCGCCAGAACCAATAGGTACCTATTCACAAGCAATTCTTTCAAACAATATTGTATTTCTATCAGCTCAAGCGCCCATTGTTCCTGAAACAATGGAAGTAGTAGAAGGCGGAATAAAGGAACAGATTCAATGCTCTTTTAATAATTTGAAGTCAGTTGTGGAAGCTACAGGCGGAAATCTTTCTAATATTGTTAAGCTAACAGTATACCTAACTGATTTAACTCATTTTTCATTAGTTAATGAAGAAATGGCAAAACTTTTTACAGCCCCATACCCAGCAAGAGCGGCAGTTGGTGTTAAGGCATTACCTAAAGGAACAGACTTTGCAGTTGAAGCCATTATGAGTTTATAACTTAACTGATTTTATTACGAACTTCTGAGATACAAGTCGTTTATTTTTAATACTTTTATTTATGAAGGGAGATTATTAAAATTTGCTTAAAAAACTGGATCTTCTTAATCAATATATAGGCAATACACCTTGTGTGAATCTAGGCGTAAATCCTATTAATTTATTTGCAAAATTAGAATCTTATAATTTAATGGGTAGTGTGAAAATGAGACCAGCCTATTATGTTATTAAAGAGGCAATTAAAAATGGAAAGATTGACGAAAATACAACAGTAATTGAATCATCATCTGGAAACTTTGCTATAGCATTAGCTACTATATGTAAATTCTTGGGAATTAAGTTTATTCCTTTTATTGATATGAATATTAGTCCAACCTATGAAAAATTGCTTCATACAATATCACACGATGTAGTAAAAGTTACTGAAAGAGATGAAACAGGCGGATATCTCTTAACAAGACTTAACGAGATTAAACGTTTTCAAACTGATAATGATAATATTTTCTGGACCAATCAATATGGAAATATAGATTGTTTACGAGCGCATTATTACGGATTGGGAACTGAAATATCTGAAAATTTTGATAAAATAGATTATGCATTTATTGGTGTTAGTTCTTGCGGTACGATTGCAGGAGTTTCAAGGAAATTAAAAGAGAAATTTCCTAATATAAAAATTATTGCGGTAGATACAGAAGGTTCAGTTATTTTTGGAAAACCACCAAGTAAACGTTACATTCCCGGTATTGGCTCTAGTATGACACCAGATATTTTAAAAGAAGCATTAATAGATGAAGTAATATATGTCCCTGAAACCAAAGCAGTAGAAGGATGTTATGAGCTTTTTGAGAAATTTGCTATCTTTGCAGGTGGGTCTTCAGGTGCATCATATTATGCAATTAGTGAATATTTTAAAGATAAAAAACTTAACCAAGTTCCAAATGTAGTGTTTTTATGTCCCGATGGTGGTTCACCATATGTTGACACTATTTATAGTAATGAATGGGTAAAATGGATTAACAATCAAAAGGATACAGTGGTGAGTTTGAAATACACATAGGAGTTGAAAATACTATGCTCTATTTAAACAAAACAGATATATCAGCAATTCCGATAGATTGGGATGAAAATATTTCTAATCTTGAATACGCTGTAGAATGTTTATCAAACAATGATTTTTCTCAACCGATTAAACCTTATTTGAAATTTAAAGATCCGAATGATCGTATCATTGCTATGCCTGCATATGTTGGCGGTGAAATTTCTGCTACAGGTATAAAATGGATTGCTAGTTTTCCGAAAAATATTAAAAAGACTATTCCAAGAGCTCACTCAATAACTGTATTAAATGATGTTAATACAGGAGAACCAAAATGTATAATAAATACCGCTTTAATAAGCGGGATTCGTACAGCATCTGTTTCGGGATTGATGATACGTAAATTTCAAGCAGCTAGGAACTTAGATAAAATTAATATCGGCATTATTGGATTTGGACCAATTGGACAGTTACATTATCAAATGGTCACGGAGTTATTAAATGAAAAGATAGATAAAATATGTATTTTTGATCTTGCTGGAATTTCTATGGAGAAAATACCTACAAATTGGTTAGAGAAAACAGAAATTTGTAGTTCTTGGGAAGATGTTTATAAAAATAGTGATATCTTTATAACTTGTACAGTTTCAGAGATGAGATATATAAATAAAGAACCTAAAAAGGGTGCACTGCTGCTTAACGTTTCTCTTCGAGATTATGAACCTAGTATTATTGATTTCACTCAATCGATTATTGTAGATGATTGGGACGAGGTTTGTAGAGCAAATACTGATATAGAAGTTATGCATAAAGAACGGAATTTGAATAGAGAGAGTACAAAATCCATTGTTGATGTAGTTTTGCATAATGCAATGAATGAATTTCCTGACAATCAAGCTATAATGTTCCATCCAATGGGAATGGCTATCTTTGATATAACTATAGCTAAATTGTATTTTGAAAAAGCTAAGAAAAATAATATTGGTCTCATCCTAGATTAATGAAAGAATTTTTTTGTTATTACACGCGTGTTGATTAGGAATAAAAAAGGTTTATCATTGAGCGATAAAAGGATTTTTTTTGTTGCTATTTAGTGTCGAGCCCCAAAACAGAATCGCTAAAGCTCCTTTCGTTCGTTTTATAGGAATACTTTGAAGATTTATCGAAACCAAATCGCTCTTTATCGAAACTATTTGAGCTTATATCGAAACAAAATCTCATTTTATCGAAACTATTTGGGCTTTTATCGAAAAACTAGCTCTTTCTATCAAAGAAATCAACCACATGTTATGATGAAGAGCTTGTAGCGTAGGGCTATCGACGCTCGCTCGCAGGAAGCCTTGCTCTGTGCGAAAGCGCAGCGTCAGCGACAAATTGTTTTATCTGTGCGAAAGCGAAGCGACAGCAACAAAGCGAGTAGCCCGTAGCGAAAATCAGTCTCTTCGAATGTGAAAAAATGGTTAATCAACACACCTGTTATTTTTATATTAAGGAGTACGCAAGGGAGGGGCAATTAAAGTGATACGATTTAGTTGTGTTTCATGTGGATATGAATTTCAATCAGAAGGAATCGTTTATCTTTGTCCTGTCTGTAAAAATGCTAAGAATAATGGTTTTCAAAAAGGTATATTATCCGTTAAATATGAACCAAAAAACAATGTTAAGAGAAATTCAATGGTTGAACCAGATTCATTCCTTCCGATTGCCATTCAAAATTCGAATTCTTTAAAGGTTGGTAATACACCATTACTAGAGCCTACTTATTTAAGAGAAGAAGTAGGACTACCCAATCTTTTTATTAAAAATGAAAGTTTAAATCCATCAGGATCATTAAAAGATAGAGCATCATTATTAATTGCAGAACAGGCTATCTTCCATAATGAGCATAAAATTGTACTTGCATCAACTGGTAACGCCGGTTCTGCAATGGCTTGTATTTCTGCAGCTTATGGATTAAAAACCGTTTTATTTATACCCGAAACTGCACCTAAAGAAAAAATAGCACAGGCCAAATTTTTTGGAGCGAGTGTTATCCCTATTCAAGGAACATACGATGATGCATATAAACTATCAATAGAGTTTACAGAAAAATTTGGAGGTATTAATAGAAATACCGCTTATAATCCTTTTACGATAGAAGGAAAAAAAACAGTATCCATTGAATTGTACAATCAGTTAGGCTTCAAAGCACCCGATATTATTTATATACCAGCTGGAGATGGTGTAATTTATGCTGCTGTTTGCAAAGGTTTTATTGACCTTAAACAAGAGGGGCTTATTGATAAGTTACCTCAATGTATTTTAGTGCAAGCAAAAGGTAGTGATGCAATAGTAAGAAGCTGGAGAGAGAAAAGAGATTTAGTACTAGACAAAACAGATTCTATAGCAGACTCTATCTCTGTTAAATCACCTGCAAATGCTGAAATGGCAATTGATTATATACTGAAGACAAATAGTTGGGGCGTTTCCATATCGGATGAAGAAATTTTAGACTCGCAAAAAAAACTAGCTACCAAGGCCGGAATTTTTGTTGAACCTTCAGCAGCGGCAGCATGGGCAGGTTTAGAATCGGATCTTAGAAACAAGCTAATAAATCGAGATATGAATGTAGTTGTTTTAGTTACTGGCTCAGGATTCAAGGATATGAATAGAATGAAAGAGTCGAACAATGGTTTAATGTCATGTACGAATAATATTTCTGCAGTTAGAGATTATTTGAAAAGTTAAGGACAAATATAAGAGTTCGGATTCCAACTTTATTTGTTCTGTACACCAAGCACTTTTTCAAATCTTCAATTAATGGAGCCTGGGCTTTATTATAGTAATAGAAAAACACTTTCAGCTGCATGATTAGCCGAAAGTGTTTTTTGCTCGATTTATTCTTTATTCGACTGATGAATAATCTTCTACTTCGAACTCCAAGTAATCACATAATTTGTCTATCATGCTAATGATCACTTTACATTTGGATAAATCATCGTTGCAGGGTCCACATATTCATCGAACTGTTCCTCTGTAAGTAAACCTGTTGCAATTGTTGCTTCTTTTAATGTTGTGCCTTCTTTATGGGCTTTCTTCGCAATTTTAGCCGCATTTTCATAGCCGATATAAGGGTTCAAAGCTGTTACAAGCATTAAGGAGTTTTGTAAATTGTGGTCGAGTACTTCTTTATTTGGCTCAATCCCTTCAGCACAATGATCATTAAATGATTTCATTGTGTCTGCTAATAGACGAGTTGATTGTAAGAAGTTATAGATAATTACTGGCTTAAAGACATTCAGCTCAAAATTACCTTGGGAAGCGGCAAAGGCAATTGTTGCATCGTTACCAACGACTTGTGTGACAACCATTGTCATCGCTTCACTTTGCGTTGGATTTACTTTACCAGGCATAATGGATGAGCCTGGTTCGTTTTCTGGAATTGTAATTTCTCCAATACCTGAGCGGGGACCACTTGCTAACCAGCGAACATCATTGGCAATTTTCATTAAGTCAGCTGCAAGAGCCTTTAATGCGCCATGTGCGACAACAGCTTCATCATGACTTGTCAGTGCATGGAATTTATTTGCTGCAGAAGTAAAATGTTTTCCTGTCAATTCACTAATTTCCACTGCAACACGCTCACCAAATTCAGGATGTGCGTTAATACCTGTACCTACTGCTGTTCCACCAATTGCCAGTTCCTTCATATATTCAATATTTTGGACAATCATCTGTTCAGATTTAGCAAGCATTGCTGCCCAGCCACTAATCTCTTGGCCTAAAGTCAATGGTGTTGCATCTTGTAAATGTGTTCGACCAATTTTAATAATATCTTTAAACTTCTCTGCTTTGTCATCAAGTGTTGCTTTTAGCAAGCGTAGACGCGGAAGTAAATAATCTTCAACTTTTAACACTGCTGCAATATGCAAAGCTGTTGGGAAAGTATCGTTTGAACTTTGAGATTTATTGACATCATCGTTAGGGTGAATACGATCAGCTTCACCAGTATTTTGTAAAATCTGGTTTGCTCGGTGCGCAATTACTTCGTTGACGTTCATATTTGATTGTGTACCACTACCAGTCTGCCAAACGACAAGAGGGAATTGATCGTCCCATTGTCCATTTAAAATTTCATCAGCTGCTTGTACAATTGCATTTGCTTTTATATCTGAAAGTTTACCTAGCTTGTTATTGGCAATAGCAGCACTTTTCTTTAAAATTGCCATTGCTTGAATAAGCTCAATCGGCATTTGCTCTGTACCGATTTGGAAATTTTCTTTACTGCGCTGTGTTTGAGCACCCCAAATTTTATCTGCAGGTACTTTAATTTCACCCATAGTATCTTTTTCAATACGATAATCCATGTCAAACAGCTCCTTTATTTATGTAATCTCTCCAATTAATTAAAGAGCAATTACACCTTGGCATAATTGCGTCCGGATTCGGCTTTGTGCTTACACAAAGTACTCCTTTCCGATTCCGTGACATCTTTCAGTGAGTGTCCTAACATTCGCTGAAAGAAGTAAAAAAACGGATATTCTTAGTCTGATGTAAGAATATCCGTTTGATACATGCTTATATCAAAAAAATAGGGGGGATTCTGAACTAAGCAATGTGGAGTAAAGAAATAATCTATTGATAATGATAATTGTTATCAATTAAAAAGTCAATTATTTAACTTGAAGAAATATAAATAGTTGAGAATGATTCGCGATGAATAATTGCTTATAGTTCGATCCCCACTTTTAAAAATTAAACGCTACCCATTGGATGATAGCGTGGGAAAGAGCTATCTCTTTTTCTTCCCAAGTTCTTTTAATGGTAGTTTCTTAGGTATTTTTTCAAAAATGATACTCACATGAAAGTTGTTGTCGTCTATTTGAGCAACTCGAACAACTTTTGCTTTACGACCTTTAATTTTAATGTTCTCTTCAACGGTAGGTAGAGTTACTAGAAGCTGACTTAAAACGGACGTTTTGTTTTCATAAAAATGAGTTACAAACATAATTTTTCTCCTTATAACTTTTTTATTTTACTTTGAAAAAAGCTTGAGTTTTACCTTCCTTTACAGGGGTAATTAGCAGGAGGGAAGGTTTACTCAATGTATGAAGAGGACCTTTAAGATAGAACATTTGTGAAAACGGCTTTTAGAACAATAATGGATTTTGTGCATATTGAATGTAGTTAGCAGTAGAGAGATGATGGCTGGTAAAAATCATCGCAAACCATTTATGAACTCATTCAACGCTAGAAATATAGTAAAGTGAGCTTTTTAGCTATTCAGAGGTACCCCGGATCACTTCGTTTTAATATTTATTTGGGAAATCAGGTAAAGGCTCCTATACAGAAGCGCTTAGGTAAGTAAAATTTAAAGCACAGGTTGGAGGGTTTACGGCAAGAAAATAAGGGAAAAAAGGATGGGAATCACTAGAAGATAGGCAACGACGATTGGTTTAGTAGCTCTTGTTTCAAGTCGGGAGCACAATGGAAAATTACAAGGAGGACATTCATTGCTTGTACTAGTAGTGGTTGTTATTGGGAAATTAGCTGTTCAAAGGGCCTTCGATATTGGCAGTAGTAGTAGGACCGATTTCTGAACAGTAAGGCTGATTGGTGTTCCTCAATGTTTTTGGTTAATCGCTATTATATGGCATGATTTTATTATTTTTATTGCAACTTTCGACACGCTTTTTATTTATTTCTCGGGAAATATTTCATAGGGATAGTAGCAGAAAGTGATTTGTATGTAATGGATCGCATTTACACAACTAGGAATCTGAAATGTTCAATGTCAAAGATAATGATGAGTTTTTGCTAAGTTAAAATATTCCGAATTTAAATTTTGGGTGCAATTAGCTAAATGGCGGTTTCAGAGTAGTATAATCGCGTTATAATAGTAGTAAGGGAGGAAACAAAAAATGTATTTAAAATCATGTAAGGTATTACAGGATAACATTACAGATAAAGATGTGTATCCCTTTAACATACCGAGTTTGCAGGACTTACAGGAGATAGAGTTTCCTACGAATGTGACCTTTTTTGTTGGGGAAAATGGCTCTGGGAAATCAACACTTTTGGAGGCAATAGCTGATCGTTGTGATTTTAATACAGCGGGTGGCGGTCGCCAAAACTTATATGACGTACATAAAGCTGAATCGGCACTTGGGGAATTTATTCGTTTATCCTGGTGGCCAAAAGTTTCAAATGGCTTTTTCCTTCGTTCAGAAACGTTTTATCAATTTGCGAGTCATATTGATTTGTTGCAGGAGGTAGACTTTAAAAAGTATGCTGCGTTTGGTGGCAAGTCATTACATCATCAATCACATGGCGAGTCCTTTTTATCGTTATTTATGAATCGCTTTAAAGGGAAGGCCATTTATTTATTAGACGAGCCTGAAGCGGCGCTGTCACCAACGAGACAGCTCAGCCTACTGAAAATTATTAAAGATTTAGAGCATGAGGCACAGTTTATTATTGCTACACACTCACCTATTTTACTTGGCTATCCAAATGCCACTATCTACAGTTTTGATAATGGGGAAATTGAATCAATTCGCTACGAAGATACTATCCATTACATTGTCACAAAGCGTTTTTTAAGTGCTCCAGAAACGATTTTTTCGGAGTTATTTGATGAGGAGAGAGAGTCATGAATCAACGAAAAGGCTTAGTCATGCGAGAAATTCGATTAGATGAAATGGCACAGTCAATCGATTTACTTAATTATGTGTTTCAAGTGTCCATGTCCATTCATAAGGACCGCCGCTTTGTAAATGCCAAAAGCAAGCAATTTAATGAGGGACATGCAATTGGTTGGTTCGACGGTTCACAGCTTGTATCCCAAATTTTAAGCTTACCATTTGAAGTAAATGTTCATGGTAGGATTTATGAAATGGGAGGCATTACCGCTGTTGGAACTTATCCTGAATATTCAGGGCATGGTTTGATGGAGGGCCTCATTTTTGAGAGCTTGGAGCGGATGCGAAATGAAGGGAAATGCATATCCTATTTATTTCCATATTCTATCCCTTATTATCGAAAAAAGGGCTGGGAAATTATGAGTGATATTGTGGAATTTCAGATCAAGGATACGCAGCTTCCTCGCTACGCAAATTTAAACGGTAAAATACGTCGTGTCGATCCGAAGCATGAAGATGTTGTGACCATCTATGCGCGCTATGCCCAAAAGACGCATGGTGTTATGGTACGTAATAGCATTGCCTGGAATGAAAAGTTTCAGGAAGATTTTTGGGAAGAGAAATTTATTGATAGCGATGTGAACCTCCAGGCAGCAGTATATTATGATGAGGATGATATACCTCAGGGTTATATGTTTTACCACATCATGGAGGAAAATTATTACATTGATGAAATTGTTTATTTGCAGGAAGAGGCGCGAAAAGGCTTATGGAATTTTGTCTCTGCACATAGCTCGATGATTTACAATGTCTATGGTAAAACAACTGGTAATGAAGCAGTCGCCTTTTTATTAGAGGATAGTGAAATTATTCAAAAGGTATCGCCGTATTTTATGGCACGAATAGTAGATGTAAAAGAATTTCTACTACGTTATCCATTCATGGGCAATGATTTTCAGCTTCGACTAGCTGTTAGTGATCGCATTGTGGCCTGGAATAATGGCACATTTGTCATAACGATGCAAAATGGAAAAGCTACCGTTGAAAAGGTTAGCGAGACATTGTCTGAAAATGCTATTCAGCTAACAGTCCAAACACTTGCTACGATGTTACTAGGCTATAAAAGACCAAGCTATTTAGAAAAAATCGAGCGTCTACAGGGCAATGCCATCGAAATTGCGCTATTAGAGACTGTACTACCAGTCGGCATTCCAACGTTTATTGATTACTTTTAAATATGATGGGAATTTGTGCAGGGGGGCCTGTGCAAATTCCTTTTTCTATGGGCTCAACTAAAATTGCTACTGTCAGGAAAAGTAATGCTCGGGTCCAAGAGAAAAGTGATCGGGTCAGCCGAAGAACCGCTCGGGTTCAAGGGAAAAGTGATCGGGCCAGCCGAAGAACCGCTCGGGTCCAAGAGAAAAGTGATCGGGTAAGCCGAAGAACTGCTCGGGTTCAAGAGAAAAGTGATCGGGTCAGCGGAAGAACAGCTCGGGTTCAAGAGAAAAGTGATCGGGTCAGCCGAAGAACTGCTCCTGTCCCCAAAGAACTGCTCATAAGAACAAATAATTTCCTAAAAAAGGAAAAATCACTCCACTGAAATTGCCCCTTAAAACCATTGCAGTTATGGCTTAAAATTGCGTTATCCAAGCCTTTTTCAAGAGTTGGACACCGAGGATGATTTCCTCCATTGTTAACTTACTAAAGCCTAATTGTATAATTGGCACAGAGCTTGGCTGTTGTAGAAAATATGGGCTTGTAGGGTAGACCTTGATTCCGTGTTGTTCTGCATTTTGAATAAGCTGCTCTTCTGAAAGTTGTGTATGCACCTTCACCAATATATATAACCCAGATTGCTCTCCTAATATCGTAATTTTTTCTCCGAATTGCTTGTTAAGCTCCTCTACAAGACCGTTTATTTTATGTTTATAGGTGATACGCATTTTTTTAATATGCCGTGTCCATTCACCTTGTTCCATAAATTTCGCCATTGTTAATTGATGTATAGCCGAAGCGTTATGTTCAAAATGAGCAAAGCGTTTTTTATATGAATGAACAAGTGTTTTCGGTAGCACCATATAGCTTAAACGAATGGCTGGTAAAAACGATTTTGAAAATGTTCCCATATAAATAACACGTGATTTATCAATAGAGGCGAGAGAAGGAAATGGTTGCTGTGTATATCGAAATTCACCATCATAATCATCCTCGAGTATATAACCATCAACTTTTTTTGCCCACTGAATTAAAGCTTGCCGCTGCTGAATACTCATGGAAACTCCATATGGGAAATGATGAGAAGGTGTGACATATAGTAAGCGCGAAGGTAAATGGGCTAAATGCTCAAGCTGTGCACCAGTTTCCAACACAGGTAATGTCTCTATTTGAAAGCCATGCATTTTGAATGCTTCCCTTGCACCGTCGTAGCCAGGATCTTCTAAAATAACACTTGGGAAATCCCACTTTAATAGAAAGCCCAGATAAATTAACATTTGTTGCGTGCTGCTACCGATAATAATGTCCTCCGCATGTACCTGAACTCCACGAGCTTGGAGCAAATAATGCACAAGCTGTTCCTTTAAAAGTGGCTCACCGAAAGGATCTCCATATGCATAGCAATTTTTTAAAGCTAATACTTGATTAGCCATTTGACGCCATGTTTTTAAAGGAAAATGTTGTTGATCGACAGCACCTGCACGAAAGTCAATGATGATATCTCCAGATTTAGTAGTCGTTTTTTGTGGAAGGCTTGGTCGTTCCTCCTCCAGTAGAAAAACTTGCTCAAAATCATTAACGAAATAACCTTTTCGTCCCTCGCCACGTATGTATCCTTCTGCTACAAGTTGCTCATAGGCAGTTAAAGTTGTATTCCGACTGACATGTAAAGTATCGGCTAGCCTTCGAATAGAGGGAAGAGAATCATTCGTTTTCAATCGCCCTTTTTCGATTAACCATTTGATTTGCTGATAAATTTGTTTATATTTTGCCTCTCCTTCTGTGAATAAAAAAATAAAATCATCCATGTAAACCCTCCTTGACATGTTGAAATGTCTTGAACTGTTTCTTTTTAAATGTCAGTTTGTTTTTTATCATAATACTAGAATTACATATGAAAAGAAAAGGGGAGAAAGTTAATGGAGATTTGTACAGTAACTCTAGCAACAGTTGGAGAAGTGGTGCCATTATTTAATGCATATCGAGAATTTTATGGTCAACAAGCTAACTTAGGGCAAGCCGAGCAGTTTCTAACGGAACGTTTAAATAAGGGAGAGTCGGTTATTTTTCTAGCATATTTGGATGCGCAGCCAGTTGGTTTTGTTCAGCTATATCCTGTTTTTTCATCTGTAGCGATGAAAAAAGCTTTTATTTTAAACGATTTATTTGTGGCAGAGCATGCCAGAAAACGAGGTGTCGCACAGGGCTTAATTGAACAGTGTTATTCATACTGTTTACAGAAGGATGCAAGGTATATAGCCTTAGAAACAGCGACAGATAACGTTCGTGCTCAAAAACTATATGAGAAGCTCGGAATGAAGATAGATGATGGAGTATTTCATTTTATTAAATATTGGTAACGGAGAGGAGTCTTGGAAAAAATGACGGCAACAATCAAACAATTAACAACTCAGCAAGAATGGATTGAAGCGTATGCTGTTTTGGTGCAACTTCGTACGGAATTAACAATAGAAAAGTACCTACTATTATTAAAGGAAATGATGCAAGATGGCTATATGTTGTTTGCCTTATTTGAAAACAAACAAATGGTTGCAGTAGCCGGATTAAGTTGGAGAGTCAACTTCTACAGTGAACGTCATATTTTTGTCTATGATTTAGTAACGCATGAGGCCTATCGTTCAAGAGGCTATGGTGAGAAATTATTGCACTATATTCATCAATGGGGCAAAGAAAAGGGTGCACACTATATTGCTTTAGAATCTGGAGTACTAAGAAAAAATGCACATCGCTTTTATGAAGATCGATTAGGATATGAAAAATGGTGCTATTCTTTTCGAAAAGCATTGTGATCGATTATTTTTAATTGAACGAAATCAGCATTAAGAATGAAAGCAGCGACTAGTATATTGCTAGTCGTATTTTTTTGGAGGAGATTACTGATTAACATTTATTATTTAATTATAAAAAATAAATATTTAACGATTATCATTAAATTAATCTTGATTTTATATCTGCTATTTAATATGCTTAACATGAAGAATGAAAGAAATATTGACTACCCGCGATTTTCGAACATAAATCGGCGGGAAAACATGAGTTAGCGGCGGAATCGGAATGTTTACCGGCGGAAAAGCGTAAGTTAGCGGCGGAACTGGAGAGTTTACCGGCGGAAAAGCGTAAGTTAGCGGCGGAACCGGAACGTCACCCGTCGAAAAGCCGGAGTCACCGTAGCAACTGTAACATCAACTGGCACAAAAGCATCTACTACTAGCTCTAGACATTCTTCATGGAAAACTTCATAAACAGGAGGCAAAATCATGGTTATGGAAAGTGCAATAAGTGCAATTATTCAGGTCATTTTATTTTCAGTTATACCGTTTATTTGGTGGTTTTTCTCAGGGAAAAAGGAACAATCATTTTTAGCATGGCTCGGCATCAAGAAGCCTGTCATTGAAAGTAAGGGTAATTATTTTGTATGGTTTTTAGTCATTATTGTTTTATTAGTCGTTCCACTTGCTACAATTACCTATTTCTACCTAGATAGTTCAATCTTAGCGTCAAATCGTTTTATAGGACTTGGCTTTTCAGCGCTCGTACCAGCACTGTTCTATGCAATTGTCCAAACAGGGTTATCGGAGGAGCTGTTTTTCCGAGGTTTTTTAATGAAGAGATTCATGCATAGGTTTGGTTTTCAAATAGGGAATATCATGCAAAGTTTACTATTTGGCACTATACATGGGTGGATGCTGTTTTCTTTTATTCCTTTTGGAGGTGTTGTGTTAGTTGTTATGGCAACTGGATTTGCAGGTTATTTAATGGGCTGGATCAATGAACGAAAATCCAATGGCTCTATTTTAACAAGCTGGAGCGTACATGGCATTGCTAATCTATTTGCCTCTGTTATGGCAATGTTTAATATGCTCTAAAGACTGACTAATTTGCATTAAATTGTTTTCGATTGCATAATAGCTTAGAGGTGTTTGAATGAAATTGATGGAGCACATTGTAAAAGGATGCTTATTTGTTGGTTTTATTTTGCTGGGAGGGCGTATTCTTACCGCAATATGCAGTTATTATAATATAGCATTACAACTTTTTTCGTTGATTATCATGTCGCCTCACTAATTATACTATTAATAGGTATTATAGGAACAGAGATCCTAAATAGACGAAAAAAGAAGGGACGAGCATAAATGACGGAATGGCCAAAGGGTGTAGCGAAGCCTGCTATACGTGCATTAAATGCGGCGGGGTATACACAATTAGAGCAATTGGAAAAGGTTGATCTTTCAACATTAAAAAATTTACATGGTATGGGACCGAAAGCGCTGGCGGCCATTGAAACAGCACTGAATGAAAGTAGGAAGCACAGTGAATAAGCTGACATTATTTTTGCTGGTAATGGTCGTCTATTATATTTTTGTTGTGTTCCTTATTAGTAAGCTATTTATTATTCCTATCATGAAGTTTATGGCACTTGTATTTTTCCTGGGGGCAGGCTTTATTTTTTCTCGAAAGATGCGAAGGAAACTACAGTAGGAGGAATTATGAAAATTACAAAACTAACCCTATTTTATTTGGTCGTTATTTTGGTTGCAATGGCGCTATCACTAGCTGGGGTTCGTCTATTCATTTCGCTCGGCATTATTGCCTTTATTCTGATCGCAATGATTTATAGACATATACATATTTTATTTCGAACAAATGATATGAAGTTGGTAGATAAGCTAGTAAAAGATCGTAAAAATGATCCTTTTTTTGCCTATCTTTTCGCTGCTGCTTATGGTACAAGGGAAGATCAGCTGCACTCATTAGAAACAGCCATTGAAAAATATAAGCAGCCAGCCATGAAGTATAACTGTAAATTTTTAAAGGCGATCATGGAAGAGAATTTAGAGGAAGCAAAAGATGCAGCTGATAAAATAAATAAAGAGCCTTTAACAAGCTATGCAAAATGTTATATCGCTGCGCTTGAAGGACGAACAGCAGATATGCGAAGCGATCAGCTTACACAGCAATGGATGCAGCCAGCGATTGAAGCGGTTTATGCATACAAGGTGAAGAATGAAGCCGCGTTTGAGCAGAATCAGAAAGAAAGCATTGCCTTTGCACGCGGCGTACAAAAATATGTGTTAATACATACCTTTGAACAGATGAAAATGGATCTATAATAAATATAGGCTACTTGATGCTAATTGGTGTCAAGTAGCTTATTTTTTAGCATAGAAAATTTACATTAATCATACAAATCTTGTTTACTCATTCGTCTAATAAAGTAAGAGAGGTGAGAAGATGGAGTTTGATGAGCTTTATGAACAATATTTTCAGCGCATTTATCAATTTATTTATTATATGGTCTCGGATCCAAGCTTAGCGGAGGATTTAACGCAGGAAACATTTATTCGGGTTTATAAAGGACATTTTAGAAACGAGGCTGCTATAGGCACTTACATAAGGAAAATTGCACGAAACCTAGTCTATGACACTTATAGAAAAAAAGCACTTATTAAATGGTTGCCATTTCAAAAAGAACATGAAAAACGGGAGACGCAATATGTCCCACATGATTGGATTATGCAGTCTGAGGATCGACGACTATTATATGAAGCAATTCAATTATTAAAGCCTGAATATCGAGAGGTTCTTATATATAGAAAAATTGAGGAGTTAAGTTTAGCCGAGACTAGTGAAATTTTAGGATGGTCTACAGTGAAAATAGCGAATACTCAGCGAAATGCTATGAAGGCATTGGAAAAAGTACTTGGAGGTGATGAATTTGGATTTAAACAATCGACTGAAGAAACTCAATAAATTACCGGAGGATCATGCTGTAAAAAACCGTATTTATAAACGCATCCAACATAAGAGGAAAAAAGACTTACCGCTATGGAAAGAGAGTGTTCTACTACTAACGATTGCCATGATTGCTCTATTTTTTATTATGATTCCACAAAATTCTTCACCTCCTCAAACCGCTGACCAATCCATCCAAGCAATATATAAGCATTTCGGAGGAAAAGAAGGGAAATTTTTTGCGAGAAGTTCGAGTTTATATATATCTACGGAAAAGGTTGAAGATACAATAGTTTATAACTTTTTTGAAGATTTAACTCAGTATGTTGAAGAGGCTGATGGAAAGTTAGGTAACTATATTACAGATGTAATCGTTGTTAGAGATCGCGAAGAAGAGCACTATCAGATTTCAGATACAGGCATGCTAAATGTTGATTCTGGCCAGTTTTTTGTTGGGAATACTGAAATGTATGATGATGTATTTGAAACGTTATATTCTGCAGATACAATAGCTTGGATGTTTTTCCTTCCACTTATCGTAGTAGTGGTAAATAAATTCTCTATGTACTATTATAAACGTCATAATCTAGAAGAATCTAATCCATTTAAGCATAATTGGTGGCTGTTTGTATTTGTACTTACAATGTTATCTGGCGTTTTTGCTTGGGCAACTTGGGTCGGTCCATTATATAAACCGTTAATGATTATGTTGGCGCTTTTATATGGTGTAATTATTTGGCATTATATAAAACGAGATGTACAGACATATTCCATATATAAAGTAGAAACAATCAAAATAAGTATTATTAGTGCAACAATTGTTGTTATTATTATGCTTTATTAACAGATTTATCATCAAATCCAAGAAAAAACACCTTTACTTTTTTGCATAGACAATCGCAAATGTAAAGGTGTTTTTAATGATATATCATGGCAGCGCGTTAGGGAGGGGTGTACCTTTAGTTACTGATTAATTATTCCTTTTTGCTCAACAAAATTCCTCGAATGATGCCAGTGATAAAAATTAAAAATATCAATGCCAAAAATAAATAAGCATGCCACTGCTGTAAAATACGATTATTACCTAAAGCAACTGTTAAGTCATTGAAAAGTGAATATGTAAAGTACAGTAGAATACTATTTTTGATCAGACAAAAGGTAATGATCCCATTTTGTCGCTGTACATGTGATAGAGTGGGCTTATTTTTACGTAGAATAGGATAAGCGGCTTTAATTTCTAAGTAGTGTAAAAGTAAAAATAGCATTAAGGCAATAAACGGTAAGTAAAAAATAGCGATTTTTGGTCCGAATTGTGCATGTTCACTCGAAAAGCTTTGTAAAACTGGTATAGATTTTGGGAGCTTATTGTATTGAATAAGCGTTGCCGTAATGGCAGCTAAATAAATGGTTGCGACAATCAACGTCAGCTGCTTACAAAAACGCGGTGTAGTTGTTTTTTGTTGTTCTAGCATTCATTCACCTCATTTTTCATCTTTAAAATACTATTCTGTTATACTGTATCATATGAATTGCATCATGTGTGTTATAGAAAGAAGGGTTGTATGGAATACTTATTGTTTTTACTTATAGGAATCATCGGTAACGTTATTGGAACGTTAGTTGGTGGTGGCGGATTAATTACATTACCGACGATGATGTTAATGGGGGTACCAGTCCATTCAGCGATTGGTGCAAATAAAGTTTCTAATATGGTAAGTGCCTTTTCAAGTTTCTATACGATTTTTAAAAGAAAAGAATTGTTATGGTCAGAAATGCGTTCAGTATTACTTGTTTCCCTAATAGGTGGTACACTTGGTGGTCTGTTTGCATCGTTCATGAGCAGTCAAACATTGACACTCATCGCTATTGTGTTATTAGGCTTTGCTTTTATTATGTCCTTTATCGGTGGGGCTGATTTTGGAGAAAAGGAAAGCTTTACAATGAATCGCAAAAATGGTCCAATACTTTTTGCTGTAGGGTTTTATGATGGGTTGTTCGGTCCTGGTAGCAGTACGTTGGCACTTTATACATATGCACATGAAAAAATCTCCTATATGAAAGCTGTAGGTCTGTCACGTGTTGGTGTTTTTGCGATGTGCTCAGGTGCCGCGATTACGTATATTGCAACAGGTAAAATTGAATGGTCAATGACAATCGTTTTAATGATTGGTTCAGTAATTGGTGCGCAAATAGGGATTATTCTAGCAAGGAAGGTTAAGGCAAATCAAGTAAAGCTATTGCTACGAATTGTTACGATTGTGTTGATACTACAGCTTGTGTACGACTTTATCAAACAAATATAGGGAGGCGATATCAATGTTTGAAATCACACCGTATCCATCTTTTTCGTGGTCACTGTCACGTCATAAAACGTTAACAAGCTGTGCGCGAAAATATGGCTATGAATATTATTTTTCTCATAACGGCTGGCTTAGTTATAATGTGGAGCCATATCATCAACATGTCTATCGCTTAAAAAAGCTTCAATCTATGCCAATTTTATTTGGGCAAATTGTCCATCATTTAATAGAGCAATCGATCAACGATTATTTACAAACCCGCAAAACGCCGACATTGGAAGAGCTAGTAAATCGTGCACGTGGCCAGCTTAATGCAGCTTTTATTGATTCTACACGACATGTAGATTTATGGAGGCATAAGCCTAATAAATTTTATATGATGCAGGAAATTTATTACGAAGGGAAGCTAAATCCTGAACTTGTACAGGACTATAAGGAGCGAATGACGGCTGTGTTTGACAACTTTCTGAACAGTGAAACGTTCCAGCAAATTACTGCACAAAAAGGCTCCTTACGAATCGGCGAGCCTGAACAATTTCGCTCCATGAAAATTGAGGGTGTTCAGGTTTTCGTCGTGATGGATTTTCATTATTATGATGAGATGGCAGACAAGTGGATTATTATCGACTGGAAAACAGGCGGGGAGTCCGATGATGATCGCCAACAATTAGCGCTCTATGCTTATTATGTTCAACAGAAATATCGTGTAACTCTTGACCAGATTGATGTCTATAATGAATATTTACTGACTGGTAAACGAAAAAAATACGCCTTTACAGCATTTGATATGGATAATATTTTACATACGTTTCAGCGGAGTGTGCTGGAAATGAAAAAATACCAAGCAGATATTTTCGCCAATGAACCAGTAGACGTTGAGGAGTTTGAGCAAACCCATGAAAAATGGCACTGTAAAGGGTGTAATTTTAAAGAATTGTGTGCTCAAAATTAATTGAAAAATGAAGTAGGAGACCAAAAATAAATTGTCAAACTTGCTTCATTATTAATGATTATAAGTACTTATGTGATCTTTATATTATAGTGACCTAATTGCCCTTGGATTGGTTTGAAATTGGATCCTTACCATAACATGTGGTTGATTTCCGTTCCGACTTGGCGCTTTGTTGCTGTCGCTACGCTTTCGCACAGAAAAAACATTTGTAGCTGTCGCTTCGCTTTCGCACATAGCAAAGCTTCCTCGGGGTGTCCAATGAGCCGCTTGGGCCAAGGATGATCGTTATAAAGACGTTATCATAGGATCTGATGCCATTCCTTTATTTGCTTGCTTCTTGGTCTCATCTGTGACGCTGTGAAGCCAAGGAGCCGCCCAGCCCCCACTATTGACTTGAAAAAACGTGATATCTGTTCGGAATATGTAATATACCAAACGGAAAGTACAAATAAAAAATGAAATACATAATAATGAAATTCATCCTAAAGTTGTAAACAATTTTTCGGATCGCGTTGGTAAAATAAGGTGTGTAATGAATTGAAGTCATGGATTTTAAAGGGGGAGTAATTTTGAATTACTATATTTGTGAAACATGTGGGGCGCAGTATGAAATTTCAATGGAAGAGCCAAAGCAATGTACTATTTGTTCAGAAGAAAGACAATATGTTAGTGTAAATGGGCAAACTTGGACAACTTTGGACAAAATGATTTCTTCTGAGATTTATAAAAATAACGTTATTCTTGAAGAAAATGGGTTGTTTAGCATTACAACTAGTCCAACATTTGGAATTGGACAAACAGCTTATTTAATTCAAGAACAGGGTTTTAATTTGTTATGGGATTGTATTTCATATATTGATCAAGAAACGATTGATAAAATAGAGGAGTTAGGGGGAATTGATGCCATCGCATTATCTCATCCTCATTATTATTCAAGTCAAGTTGAGTGGGCAGAAACTTTTAACGCACCAATTTATATTCATGAGGATGATAAAGAATGGGTTACACGAACTAGTGACAAGATTATTTTTTGGTCTGGTGAATCTCTTACTTTACAGAATGGATTAACTCTTTATCGTATGGGTGGTCATTTTAAAGGAGCCACTATACTAGAATGGAAAAATGGTTATCAACAAAAAGGCATATTACTAGTTGGAGATATCATTCGTGTAGTTGCTGACCAAAATTGGGTAACATTTATGTATAGTTTCCCTAATTTTATACCTCTTCCTGTTCAAACAGTGGAAAGAATCTTAAGCCAAGTAGAGGATCTACATTTTGAACGAATATATGATGCTTTTCTCCGGATTGTGAAAAAAGATGCAAAACAAGCTGTTCATAACTCAGCTGTAAGGTATATAAATGCTTTAGAGGGTAAGCTGTTCACTACTTAAGTTAATTCTACAGGGCGGATTAAGATAAATAAAAGTAAAAAGATCACTCGGTATGAAATGCACCGGAATTAGAGGTGCATTTTTTCTATCTAAATTTATATTTGGGAACTTTGGGGTTTAGTTCTCAGTTTCTACATTGGTACGTTTAGTTTGAGCAAATCCTTGATAAATAAAAATGGTAGAAGATGCAATTTTAAAAAATTGTGTGCGCAGTGATGACGAAGACACTCGAATGGTATTGCAACAGGGAATTTTGCCCAAATGAAAAATATAATGTATTATTACTTAAGATTACTATAAAAGAAATACTGACTATCTACGCAGCTCCTATTATTCTGCAAGTGAAGTAATTAAAGAATAACGATTGACAGAAGGAAGATAATAGTTAATGACAAATCTAATGTATGTATTTTGTTTAATAGTATGGGGTCTTAATTTTATTGCAGTGAAAATTCAAGGAACACCAGTAAGCTTAGAATTATCGTTGACCTATAGGCTAGTTATGACTGCAATTTTATTTACTGTACTAGTTTTATTTCTTAAACCAAAAGGGAAACCGAAAAGTAAAGATATACCATTTATCGTTGTGTTTGGTGTTTGTAACTTTGCTTTAAGCTATTTATGCTTATATTACGCAACAATTTTAAGCTCAGCTGCAATTGTAACATTAATCTTTTCATTGAAAGTGATATTGACTCCACTAGCTCTTCGAATTTTTTTGAAAGAGGAACTACATCCACGTGTTATATTTGGTGGAGTTCTAGGGGTATTTGGTGTATGTGTTTTAATTTATCCGACTTTAAGTAGTTTTTCTGGTTTAGAGGATTTAAAAGGCATTATGATTGCTCTTTTAGGTACGATACTTACAGCTATTGGAGATGCAAGTTCAGCAAGGAATGCCAAAGTAAAGATTGATCCAATCTATGCAAATGCAATTGGCTTTACTGTAGGAAGTATTTTAATGTTAATAATTGTATTGCTGCAAGGACAAAAGATTATGATTCCTACATCAATAACTTATATTTCTGCTTTATTGTACTTAACATTGATAGCATCTTTCCTAGCATGGCTATTTTATTTAAAGCTTGTTGAACGAATTGGCGGCGCAAAAAGTGGGTACATGGTGGCATTATTTCCGGTAATTGGAGGCATTGCTTCAGTTCTAATTGGTGAATCTCCGCTTTCAATATATTTGATAATAGGATGTCTATCTAGTTGTATAGGTGCTGCTATAGCTTTAGGATTTAGAATTCCAAGGAGAATTAATACGCTTGCTGATTAGGAGGTATATGATTAGACTAGCAAAAATGTACATGGTTATTTTGACATTTACACTCGGAATTGAGTTAGAAAATGGAGCGGAAGACCAAAAAGAGAAAACCTATATAAAATGTCATACCAAAACTAGGTGTGGCTTTTTATTTTTCTTCATATTTTTTGTAATTGTAATCCATGATAAAGGTAGATGGGAGGTGTTTACTTATGGAGTATGAATATAAAGTGAAGTTTTACTTTAACGAAGGTCGTGAAGAAGAATATAAAATCAAGAATAATATTGAACAGGAAACATTTACAGAAGAAATTTCTAATGAGTTCAATGAGAAATCTTGGTACTCATTTACTGAAACGGAAAATTATAAATCGATTTTAATTAGTGTTGAAAATGTTTACAAAGTAGTAGTAGAACAAAATATTTTAGAATTTGATTAATCTAATGTATGAAGTCACATCTTTTTAACAAGGTGTGACTTTTTGCTTTGATAAAGACAGGATTAATTTTTGAAAACGACTATAAGATTGTGTATGAAGAAGTACAACGTCAAAGTTATTCAAAAGTATCGAGCTCAAAAAAACATTTGTGAAGATTGATAAAGCGAAATTCAGGAAAATAGGGAGTGAGTTATAAGGCACCAATCTACGCAATGGAGAAGGAGACCAAAAAGAAACCTTAATATAAATCGTCAAATTGATCACTTGTAAATAACAAACTGGTTTTTAAGATAAATGGAAATATTTATCCAAATGAATCGAATTTGAGGTATTATTAAATTAACAGTGAAGATTAAAGATTTCTTATTGAGGAACATAAATGCTGGAGGGGTTTTATTGAATAATAAAATAGTTGGAATAGTATTCTCGTTAATATTCGGTAGTTTAGCCATTTTGCTAGTATTGATTCTTTTGTCTATTTCATTTTTTGGCCGAGAAATACTAGAAGCGTTTTTTGGGAATCCCTAGTCAATATTTATAATATTCCATTCCATTTCGGTATCTATTATGAAAATTTAAAAAAGAAAGAGACTAAAATATGACAGAGAAAAAAATAGTTCAAAAAGTTAAAGAAACTATTGATTGAATTGAAATTGGATATTTTGACACAGCTAAAAGTTATAGTTTTGATGAATACTATATGTATTTTAATGATGAAGATAAAGAGACTAGAAAATACTCATTATTAATTTTTATTTCAATGTTGGGGAATTGGTATAGTAAGTCTACTTTCGTATTTAAACCAGAAAAAGAACGGTTAAAATATAAAGATAAAATAACTAATTATTATAATTTTGAGGATTATTTACGTTCATTTATAGACCACTTTCAAAATATTGAAAAGGAATTTCCCTATATGTTTGAATATATAGTAAGTTTTTTAATTTTAATTGAAGAAGATAGAGGATTAAGCTATGAAGAATGGTTTCCTGAAATCAATTTAGAAATATTTAAAGAACTAAGAGAAAAAATTTTAATTCCTAACAGTAATGATACTATGTCAAGAAAATGGACAGGGAAAATTGAGATTTTGCTTTAAATCTAAGCGCGCTATCGCTTGCTCGCCTCACAAATAATTTAAGGGGCGTAACCCTTAAATTATTTGTGAGGTTAAAAGGGTTTAATTATATGACCTTAGTTTTTTGTGAAGTTTTGAAATATTGCTTTTCGTATGCAATGGGCGACATATAATTTGTAAAAGAATGGATACGCTTGTAGTTATAAAAACTAACGATGTATTCAATGATACTTTTCTTGGCCTGATCTCTCGTTTTATACTTTTCATGAAAAACTAACTCTCTTTTGATGACGCTATGAAATGACTCGATACATGCATTATCGTAACAGTTTCCTTTTCTACTCATACTTGTAATCATTCTGTTAGTTCGTAACACTTGTTGGTATTCCTTCGACGCATACTGGCTCCCACGATCTGAATGATGAATGAGCCCAGGCGTTGGAGTCTGAGTTCTGATTGCTCGTTTTAAGGCGAGGATCACTAATTCCTTTGTCATTCTCTCATCCATTGCCCAACCGATGATTCGTCTTGAAAACAACTCCATAATCGTTGCTAGATAGAGCCAACCTTCACTGGTCCATATATACGTAATGTCAGCTACCCACGCTTGTCCAGGGCGTTCTACTTTAAATTGTTGGTCTAATAGATTTGGATATACTGGTAGATTATGTTTTGAATTCGTCGTCGCTTTGTATTGTTTCACTGTTTTTGAGCGAATGCCTTCTTCTTTCATAATTCGCGATACTGTTTTTTGCGATACAGAGACTCCTTCTGAATTCAATTGTTTTGTAATTTTCGGACTACCATAATTTCTTCTTGAGTCCAAATACACTCGTTTTATTTGGCTGGTTAACTTTTCTTTCCGTTCTTTTTGATTACTCTTTGGTCGGTTCAGCCACTCGTAGTAACCACTTCTTGAAACACCTAATACTTCGCACATCTTTGCCACACGGAATTCGTGTCGGTGCTGTTGAATAAAGTTGTAAATTACTTCCGGTCTTTCGCAAAGATGCCCATAGCCTTTTTTAAGATGGCATTTTCCTCTTCTAGGTCACGTATTCTTTTTTCTAATTCTTTATTTTCCTTATCCTCAGGCTTTAAATTCCCACTACCAACAAATGCAACTTCGCCATCTTTACTAAATTTCTTTACCCAATTGTGTAATGTCTGTTCTGCAAGATCCAGCTCACGTGCAACCTCAGCAACTCTCTTGCCACTTTCAACTAATTGTACTGCCTCTAATTTAAATTCTTTGTCATAACTTTTTCGTTTTGTCATCTTAGACACTCCTAGTAAATTGTTAAGATTATTATACTTTATAAACTCCCAATTCTCTGTGTCCATTATTTAGACTAACATCAGTAATGTGGTTCAGGACCGCCATCCAATAAAGTACTTATTTAGAGAAGTTGGAATTGAACCATTCTTTTTAACGGATTTTTTTGAAGAATAAATTAAAGTGACAAGTTAAAATTAGAGTTCAAATACTATGAAAACAGGAACTGAAACGGACATGCTGTAAAGGATAGTATTATTCGAGCTTCATATTTGTAGTTGGGGTGTATATTACGATCCAACAATATAGAACAAACTAAAGCTCTGATATACTCAATTATTTTATAGTGGAAAGGAGATTTATTTATGGCTATATTAAAAGATTGTTCTAGTAAACCTGATTGTGAAGTTGAACTAAATATCAAATTAGTTAATGATCAGAGTGTAAAATTTCACGTTGATTTTCGCTATGGTCCTGCTTTTCCTGAGGTGAATACGGAAATCCTTTGTTTAAAAAGAGACTTCCTAAAGATGTTAGATGATTTACAGCATATGGATAATATCCATCTAAGTATGCTAGATTTTCATGACCCAGGATTGTGTATTTATAATATTCCTGAATATGGTACCTATCATGTTCCTGGATATGGGCTTTTTCAAATTCCTGAGCAGGAAAGACAAGAAAATGAGCCTCGTTTTAGATTAATTTTTGTTTTAGATGCTGGCGAGAAAAATCATTTTAGTGCAACGGAATGTGGACCAGCACTATGTATAATAGTGAAAATGGAACAAATTAAGGAATTTGTAGAAAGTTTGAAAATGGAGGTTTCTCATATTTGCGGAAAAAATTAAAAGGTGCTGCTCTATAGTCAAAAAAGCTACAGCAACAGCACCTAGTTGTTTGTTAGTGGAAATATTTGTCGACACGTTGGAGTACTTCGTCAGCAGAAAGACCATTCGCATCAATAACAGGCCCTGCCAGAACAGGATCGCTAATACCCATAATATCTCTGTCCTGCCCAGTGATTACACAGGCATCACATTTTTTTGCATCTTCTTCAGTACGAAGTTGAATAACTTCATAACCTTGTGCTTTTAAAGCATCTTCAACGTTTGTTAATGATTGTTCCACACCAATTATTCTAGACATTATTCTTCCACCTCCTATATGTAATGTGTCATATAGGATTGCTATTTATTCACTTAAAACGCTTTTTTGTTGGGATTAATAAATATCCAAAGCAGTGACATATAATATTAATAACATGAATTTGAATTTTAAATATGATCATCATCAAAAGTAGGGGATGACATTTGTAAACCGTATGCCTTTGGAAAGGAAATCAACTACACGTTATGGTGATGATCCAAAATATGGTGTAATGTAAAATGCTTTTCCATGACAGCGAAATTGTTTAGCAATATTATGAATACTTGGTTAGGGGGGATTCAATTTGGGAAGTCTAGGATGAAAATAATAAGTATTTTATTTATTATCGCATTTATATGGATTATTATGCTACTTAATGCGGGACCACCCAAGCCTAAGGTATTGTCAGAAGGTAAAGCGATACCAATAGTACAAGGTTCATATTGCTGGTAAAAATTTACAGGTACTAAATGTGTTGATAAAATCTCACTACCAGAAATTATTGCTCATAATAAAATTGCTCCGTTTTCTGTTTCACCTCAAAGTGAAATCAAAATCAATTTTAAGAAAAAAAAGGGATAATCCCAAAAATCAATTAATGACTTTTGAGACACCCCTGAATTTTTTTACTTATTGAGGAAGATATTCTTGGCCGTTTATTGTTAATTTAGAAGCAGAGATTAGAGTTTCTTTATTTGCTATAAAATATGGGTCTAAAATTTTGAAAAATTCGTCCCATTTTTCTTGAGCTTTTTCAGTTTCCTCTTTTTTATCAAGAGCTACGGCTTCTTCATAAAGCGGTTTTAATTGCTTTTTATCCTCTTCACTGATTTTAAACTCGTAGTCAGAAATGTATTCTTCAAATGTTACTGGCTTGATGAACTCGCTAATAATTTTATGGAATTCCTGCCATAGCTTATCAGACAACTCCACATCTTCCTCTTTATCTGCTTTTAGAGCATTTTCATAAATAGGTTTTAGTTTGGCTAAAGTTTCAGCAGGGATATCCAATTCCAATTCTTTTATTAACTCTTCAAAAGTTAGTGGTGGATATAGTTCATCTAAATATGGTTGAAGGGTTTTATAGAATTCTTCCAATTTATCGCTAGCTTTTTCTTCATCTCCACTTTTTTCAAGCTTCACCCATTCTGTATAAATAGCTTTAAGCTGTATATTATCGTTTTCTTTAATAACGATATTTTTCTCTTTAAATCCGAAGTCTTGCATATATTCTTCATAAGTTTGAGGTTGCCAAATAGCTAAATAATATGGCTTCGTAATTTTATGCATTTCTTCGTAAACTTTATTCATTTCCTCATATTTTTTATCGATCACTTCATCTGTTGCGTTTTTATCTAACTCAGCTGACACTTCTTTTTCTAGCTTCTTGATGTCATTAAACATTTTTTCTAATTTTGTTAAATCTTCTTTTGTTACCTCTTTAGGCAAATCTCTTTTATAAACTTCGAATGTGTAGAAATCTGAATAACTTTCTACAACGCTACCTTCTACAGAAATTTCCTGTCCTTCTACTAAGTTCATTTTTTCGATTTGCTCTGGAGAAAATTTATAGAAATTAACATAGTAATTTTTTCCATCAATTCCTTTTAGGTTCATTCCATCGCCATTGAGGTATTGAATAGTTCCTGTAATTTTTTGTTCAAGTTTAACAGTAATACTACTATCTGTTGTTTTTACTTCTTCAGCTCCTGCTTGAAGTGGTGTCAGAACAGCCATTCCTATTGTTAATGCAGATGCAAGCATCCAAGTTTTTTTAATCGGTTTTCTCATATTTATTTCTCCTTTTGGTTTCAAAATTAGTTGTTACCAATAATTAGACGATTTACCATTTGAAAAAGTTCATTATTTTAGAAAAAAAGTTAAAAAGAAAAAAAGATGAGTTGATGAAAAGACATATTGCATGATTGGTGCTTTAATAGTTGTATAACAAAAAAGTTTAAGCATTCTAATTTAAGTACAGACTTCACCATAAAGTCTGGGGCATGATGAATGTCAGGCATGCATTGTAGAGACTTTATAATTGACAGGTGGTGTGAACATGGGAGTCGCTGAAGTATTAACAATTGTCTTGGTAGTGTTAAAGCTTACAGGTGTTATTGCATGGTCTTGGTGGTTAGTGCTATTACCAGCAATCATATCCTTTAGTATTTACCTATTAATTTTTGTGGTAAAGATAATAACGGTCATAATTACTGCAATAGCAGTGAAAAAACGTAAAGAAGTGTAGGGAAAGGAGATAAATAACTTTGATTAAAGCGGTAATATTTGATTTAGATGGAACATTATTAGATCGTGATCAATCTGTTCGTGTATTCATTAACCAGCAGTATGAGCGATTAATGCCACATCTGTCACATATTTTAAAAGAGAACTTTGTTCAACGCTTTATTGAGCTGGACGATCATGGGTATGTTTGGAAAGATAAAGTCTACCAGCAATTAATCGAAGAATTTACTATTGAGCTTTCTCAGGAAGCGTTGTTAGAGGATTATTTACAACAATTTAAACATCATTGTGTTCCATTTAAAAACTTGCATAGCATGTTACACAATTTGAAAAAGCAAGGCTTAAAACAGGGTATGATAACGAATGGATATGGACAATTTCAACTAGATAATATACGAGCTTTAGGCATTGAAGATGATTTTGACGTGATTCTTATTTCTGAATGGGAAGGCATCAAAAAGCCAAATGCTGAAATATTTCATCGAGCACTATCCAAATTAGAGGTATCAGCTAACGAAAGTATGTACATAGGGGATCATCCTTTCAATGATGTGGAAGCTGCTAAAAAAGTAGGGATGGTGGCTATTTGGAAAAGAAATGATGGATGGCAAAGTGTTGAAGCGGATTACATCATGGATAATTTAATTGAAATTCAAGATATTTTAGTAGTTTTGCAAAAGACCAGGCATGATGATTAGGAAAAAAACGGGTTTATTATTGAGCGATAGAAGGATTTTTCGTTGCTATAATGCCAATGGATTTCCATTTTTACTGATTGTAGCGTAGGGCTACTCGACTCCTGCGGGAAAGCGAGTAGCCCGTAGCGGAAATCAGAGACTTCTAATTAGAGTGGATAAAAATGGTTAATCAAAAACCTAGCAAAAGACATGAAAAGACTAAAATTCATATTCCTTCTGATTTAGGAGATATTAAAAAGAAAACGAAATCAGGAGGCAATAAAATTTATTGAAGAAAATTAGCGTAAGTCTTTTATTATTTCTATGTATTCAAATCCATCATGTAGAGGCAATTACTACTGATTTAGGAAAGATCTATTTAGAGGGTGGAGAATATACAGAGGTTAATGAGGCGATTCAAGAATGTGAAGCGTTTCTTAAGCGTGACATAGCTTTACCAACACGACTTCCACCAATTGCTTTTACTCATGTTTTTGGGTCATTTGATCCTAAACATGTTCCACAATTATCAATCTATTATTTAGTGGAGAATGCTGGCCGTACACATTATACGCTAAATATAGTCGACAATGTGTATGAACGTTCATTTCCTAAAGACGCGAAGACAGTGAAATTACCAGATGGAAATGAAATGGTCTATTATAAACGCTCAGATTTTGTGCATTTTAATATCGTTAAAAATGATTTTCAGTACACTTTTACTGTAGATAAAGTCAGTGCTGACACTATTACTGTTGATGGCATGGTAAAAATAATTAATTCCATGAGATAATAGGGAAGGCCAGTTATTCCATATGTTGAATACTGGCCTTTTTGTAATACCTTATTTAGTTGTTTGATATGTTTTAACTGCAGGAGGAACATACGCTGCACATTTATCCAAAAGCGCTGCAACGTCTTTATCTACAAGTAGTGCTTCTCGATATTGGGCTTGTAAAAATTGTTCGTTTTGCATATGGTCAAATAATCCAATAAGTAAATCGTAATAATGATTGATATTTAAAATACCACAAGGTTTTTGCAGAAGGCCGATTTGATTCCATGTGAATACTTCGAAAAATTCTTCTAACGTACCAGGTCCACCCGGTAAAGCGATAAAGCCGTCAGCTAGTTCCATCATTTTGCTTTTACGTTCATGCATTGAATTAACGACAATTAGCTCTGTTAAATGCTTATGAGAAATTTCTCGTTCCTCTAACAAAGTAGGGATAACTCCAATCACTTTGCCACCTTCACGAAGAACTGTGTCTGCAACTGTTCCCATTACACCGACACTAGCTCCTCCATAAATTAAGGTAATATTACGTTTTGCTAATTCTTTTCCTAGAAGAATAGCTCCTTCTTTATATGCCTCAGAAGCACCGATGCTTGATCCGCAAAATACTGCAATACTATTCATAATCGTTCCTCCATATCTGATAAGTTTTTTCCTCAATTACGGTTAGTGAACAATAAGCGGGATTAAAAAAACTTACCGATTCACTTTTCACTTTTATAGTATAATTTAATTTTAAGAGGAAAGAAATGGAGGAAATAGAAATGGAATTAAATGAGTTTCAAAAATTCGTGAAAGATTACTACGATACACGTGGATGGTCTGATTTAAGTATATTTACGCGCATAGGCTTTCTTGCTGAAGAAACAGGGGAAGTAGCAAGAGCTATACGAGCATTGGAAATTGGTAGGGATCGACCAGATGAAAAGATTCAATCCTATGAAGAAAATAAGCAAGAATTAGTAGAGGAGCTTGGAGATGTTTTAGGGAATATTATTGTGATAGCTAATAAATATGATATTTCACTCGAAGAAATTTTCACAGCTCATCAGGAAAAGCTAATGGAGCGTTATAAAGCATAGAGATACATATGGAAAGGGGAAACATATGGATTATCAAGTAGAGATTTTGTTAGAAAATCACGATGACTTTACTACGTTTTTAAATACAAAGATTAGAGAGTACAACGATGAACATTCAGCGTATCATAAAGAAAGTAGACAAAAGGGTACTATTCTTCCGTTGAATTTAATCGTAACCGATCTTCAACAGCAATGGATTGGCGGTATTACTGCTGAGGTTTATTGGGGATGGGTGGAAATCAATAAGTTTTGGTTTTGTAAAGAATATCGTGGAAAAGGCATTGGTGGACAGCTACTAGCGAAGGCTGAAGAAACAGCTAAGCAAATGGGGGCAACAAAGGCACTATTAACTACATATGACTTTCAAGCACGCACGTTTTATGAAGCTCGAGGTTATCAGGTTGTTGGAGAAATAAAAGATTATCCTCCGGGAAGTAGCTATTTCACAATGGTAAAACATCTAGTTTAAGTTTTGAAAGGCTGTCCAATATTTTACCGCGACAGCCTTTTGCCACATATTAATTTATATCTCCTAAATAGATGGGAGTTACTTGACTGTTATTATACTGCTGAATATACTTTATTAATTCTTTCGGGTAAAGTTGATAGCTTGATAAGTCTTCAATCGATACCCATTCTAATCCGATTTGATGACTATCAGGATTTGTTGGTTGAAAGTTCGTTTCTTTTCCTCGTGCTAACTGACAAACAAAATAAAACTCTACTTGATGAGCATTGAAATCGAAAGAAGCATGCTCATGGTTTTTTCCAATATATTCACGAATAAAAAGTAGCTCTCCGATATCAACCGAACAGCCAATCTCTTCGATACATTCTCTTATCAAAGCAGCGTGAAAAGTTTCTCCATGCTCTTGCCCACCTCCAGGACAAAGATAAAAGTAGTCTTCGGTGTATTTATTTTTTGTCAGTAAAATTTTATCTTCTTCTATTATTAAAGCCTTAATGGAATTTCTAATATGCATGTATATCGCTCCTAAATTAAATTGGGTAATGAAAATATATGGCTTAAAGATGACTAAAAAAACTCCCGAATGTCAAACTTATAGAAAAGGGGAGATTTAATGTGTACTCGATGTCAAATTTTAAATTACTCGTTGAAAAGCAGGCAGAAATTGATACTATTTATCAAAACTGCGATACATTAATACAAAATACGGTAACGCCAAAATTAGATGCTGAAGTCAATACATTTCTTGATAGCATAAATAAAAAATTAACAGAACAAGGTTTTACAATAACAGTGACATCTACAGGACTGATTGCCAATTATAATGAAGCTGTTATTAATGTTGATAAGTCTTCGAAAAATCTAGAGGAGTGCTTTTTCATTAATTTAAATAATTATGCGGAGGATCAAGTTTCCATTGTGTTAGACATTTCGGATTCGAATATGACAAAAATATCTAATAATCTTGATGGCTATTCTGAGATAATCGAGCAAATGACCGATACGCTGAAACAAGCAAAAAGTCTTGAAGAAGCCTGTACTTCACCAAAGTTTATTTATAAAACTAAAAATAATGTCGTTTTAACTTCGGCGGACGAGGCAGTCAATTACTATTTTCAGTAAGAAGAAGCCACCCGAATAGATATAAAGGGTGGCATGAAAAAGAAGAGTTATTGAATATGTTTATTCCCGCTACAATAAGTTAAACAATAAACTTTCTTCCGAATATCAACATAATAATCGTTAAGATGAAGAAATATAGTGGCATAGTTATCAACGAACCATTATGCAGGAAACTCATCCCAGACGTTATAAGGCTAACGAGTAAATAATAGCCTAAGCTGAAAATCGCGCCAGCTGTTCCTATAACATCTTGAAAATTGACAAGTGCAAGGCTTAAACAGTTTGGTAGTGCAATTCCTGATCCTAATAACGTAATAAACATAGTCACTAAAATGCCTATTATTGAGACGATATTAGGGAGTGGTAAAGTACTAACGATTAGTAGTAATAGAGCACCGACCGTCATGACAAAAATGCCAAGATGAATTACTTTTTCTGGCTGATAATTGTTTACTAATCTTTTGGAAATCATAGCACCGATAATAGATGCAAGTGCTACAATGATGCCGAGAAATCCATAAAGTCCTGGCGATAATTTGAAGTGGTCAATAAAGATAAAAGGTGCTTCAGCATAGTAACTGAATAATACACCATTTATCCCTCCAATCAGCAATCCAAAAACAAGAACTCTTGGAGATGAAATAATGCGTTTCACTACTGGGAAAATAGCGATTCTTCTTCTCGTTGATTTATCTGTTGTTTCAGGAAGTCTAAAATAAGTATAAATAAACAACAAAATACTCATCGCAACGAGCACAAAGAAAACAGCTCTAAAACCAAGTGCTTGATCGACCCAGCCACCAATAAGCGGTCCCACTGCAGGAGTAAAGGCAATGACTGCAGAAATTTGAGCAAACATCGCATTTCTTTTACTGCCAGATACACTTTCTCGCAAAATGGTTTGTGTGATAATAGAGCCTGTCGCAGCTCCAAAAGCTTGTATAAATCTACTAACTAATAGAAATGTAATCGTTTCCGCGTAAAAACACATGAAACTGCCAATACCATAAAAAATTAAACCGGCCAACATTGCTGGTCTTCGTCCGCTTAAATCAGAAATCCATCCCCAACAAAAGACACCAATAGCAAACCCTATAAAATAAATACTTAAGGTTAACTGTACAGAGCTATTTGAAGCATTCAAGGCATCTGAAATATCAGGTAGAGATGGTGAATAGATTGTCTCGCTAATCTGTGGAAAAGCTACAAGAACAATCATTAAAAGTAAAGATGGTGCTGTATATTTTTTCAACTTATTGCCCTCCTACAAGCAAAATCTACTTCTTCAAAAAAGAGTAGACGTAGCTAGGGAAACGGCGGGACCATTATAAGTATTCGTTCATAAGATGTCATTTTCAATCACCTAAATATGCTTAAAGTAGGAGTGCATAGTCTAGCTACTAGTATATAGCATTTTTGCTTAGGATAGAAATAATTCCAATCATTAATAATATATTCCTTGGTTTCCAATTACGTTAGTTACTATCATAACGTGTGGTTGATTCACATTTCGATGAGCCGCTTCACTCGCAATGCTCGCTTCAGGATCCCATCTGTGACACTAATCCCCCAAGGAGTCGCCCAGTCTCCACTTCAATCAAATGACATATGTTATAACAAAATGCATCCTCAATTTTCGGTAATGAGTCAAAATTTTTGAAAAATTAGACTTGTGCATAATAGTGAATACATATAGAATGGAAACAAATGTTCTTAATTGTGGGGGGGAAGAATGACTACATATAAGCAATTAAAGTTAGTGTTATTCGATGCAAAAGATATTCCAGGATTAATTGCTCTATCTGACTCTGTCGGGTGGGATTACGATGAACTAGAAATTAGAACGGTTATGTTGTCGGGTAAAATATTTGGTCACAGAAATGCTGAGGGGAAAATCGTTTCAAGTGCTGCTATTATTGCTTATGATAGTAATTTAGTTTCAATTGGTATGGTCATTGTGCATGAAAATTATAGAGGTTTCGGTCTAGGGAAATTAGCTACTCAAAAATGTATTGACAGTGTTTCAGAGCATACAGCAATTATGCTCGTTGCAACGAAAGAGGGCGAACCGTTGTATAAGAAAATGGGCTTTACCACTGTAGATTATGTTCATAAATATATTGCAGATAATTATAGCGGGGAAAAAAACTTTGTTTCTCACGAGTGGTCAGTAGAAGATTTTCAAGAGGTGGACTTTGCTGCCATTGTTCGTCTGGATGAAGTAGCCTTTGGTGAAAAAAGAAGCAATTTTCTAAGGAACAGGATAAAACAATCTAAGCGTTGTATTGTTGTGAAAGATCATCAGGCAAATATTATAGGCTTTGGCATGTCTATTGCAGGACCTATCAATCTAATTTTAGGTCCAATTGTAGCTCCAGATGCACAAACGGCTACCGATATATTTGATACTTTAACTAAAGATCATAACGGGAAATTAAGAATTGATGTACCATCTGGTCATGCTGAATTTACAAAATTTTTAGAGCAAAGTGGCTTTACAGAGGCAAATACACCTCCAGTTATGATCCTTCGTGCTGAAAAAATGCCAGCAAGAAATAATACACTATTCGCCATTGCCGCTCAAATTTTTGGATAAAACTAATAAGGGCATCATTCAATTGGATGTGCTCTTTTCTTATTTTTTAAAGGATTTTAAAGGAAATAAAGAGAAATAGAAAGAAAGGGGGAGATCTGAATGTTTCCTAATTTAGAGACAGAAAGACTTATTTTAAGAGAGCTAACACAGGATGATGCAGAGAGCGTTTTTAAGTGTTTTTCTAATGAAGAAGTCACTCGCTATTATGGACAAGAGCCATTCGTAGAACTACAGCAAGCAGAAAAACTAGTGAAATACTTTTCAAAGAGCTTTGCTGAAAAAAGAGGAATAAGATGGGGAATTGAAAGAAAAGAAACGAAGGATATTATCGGGACAATTGGTTTTAACGTTTGGTCACCGATCCATAAACGAGCAGAAATCGGTTATGAAATACATCCTGATTATTGGAGAAAAGGATATACTTTTGAAGCGGTTACCGAAATAGTATCTTATGGCTTTGAACAAATGGGGCTGACTCGTATAGGGGCTGTTGTCTTTATAGAAAATGAAGCCTCAAATAAATTACTAACTAAAATTGGATTTCAACAGGAAGGGATTTTGAGAGATTATATGTATCAAAATGGCCAAGCGCACGATACTTTTGTCTATTCAATTTTACAAAGAGATCAGAAAGAGACTTTCCGCGATAAAAAGCCTATTAATCTATAAAAATATCATCTGTAAACACCGTTAATTGGAAAATAAACAGTAAATTAGATACAGTTTTGCCCTTACTTTTTTCGGTTAAATTACTAGTAAGAATATAAAAGTCTTATTAGTGGTGAAAAAGTAATATGTAAGGGGTTTTAAGTATGGAAATACAATATAGCACAGCTTATTTTGAAAAGTTGGATTTATTAGAAATTCTATATGCAGGGCAGGCAGCGTTAAAAGAAGCCATGCCAACGCATAACGTCAGCAGGCGTCAATTGGAGCGTTTTGAACAAATAGAAGCTGCAATTGCTAAGTTAAATAAGGAAATTCGAATACTTGAGCTAAACATTATCCAGTCCGTAGATTCTGCTGTAAATATGAAAGAATAATAAAATAAATAAGATGAACTCATGCAAAAAACAATTAATTGCATGAGTTTTTTGTTGAGAATATTAGCTTTTTGTAAAGTAGCTAATATTGAATACCAGGTACTCGATTTTATTTGAGTATTTGGTATTTTTTTGTTTCTGTACTTATTCTAATTTTTATTCGAAATGATAAAAAACTCAGCATTATTTTCTCCTTTTGACGTCCGATGATAAACATGTTACATAGTAAAATTAGTAAATTCATTAGTAATTTAAATAAAATATTCATTATTTGGCAAATATTTAACTTGACTGCGTTTTGAGAAGTATGTAATATGAAATAAACTTCACATGAAGTAAACTTCATATTTCGGAAGGGAGTATTGTATTGAAACGAAAGTTATTTCAAAGATTATTAACATCTTTCCTTGCGATAATGTTAGGTGTTATTAGTCTTTTGATGGATCCGGCAGACAAAATGACAGCAATCTATCTTTTCATTACGGGAATTATTATTTTGATTGTATCGATTACAATCTATTCAAGAAAATCAGAAAATGAGGACGATTTATCGAAAGAGTATGATGAAAGAGATGCTCTTATTGATGGTCATGCTTCAAATATAACTATGCAGTGTATAACGTCATTAATAATAGTGTTGCTATTTTTGAGTAATTTTATTGTATTATCTGTAAAAGCGGTTCTTTTACTATTAATAATCGCTCTTTTCATCTTCAATACTGTAACGAAATTTTTCTATGAACGAGTCCTTTAAAGGAGGGCGAACATGGAGAATAGAGTACGTGATTTAAGAAAACAGCATAATTTAACTCAACAAGAATTGGCTGATCGTGTAAGCGTATCTTCAAGGACGATTATTTCACTTGAGAATCAGAAGTATAATCCTTCTGTATTACTTGCCTATAAAATTGCATCGATTTTTAATCAATCGATAGAAGAAGTGTTTATTTTTGATGAAAATGACAAATAAGGAGATTATTTAATATGTTAGGTTTAGTAAGTATTTTTATTGTTTTTGGGATTGTTTTAACTGCTTGGGGATTTTATAGAATGAAAACAGATGATGCTTTGTTTGGAAAGTCTCAAAAAAGCAAAAATATTTTTAATCTGTTTTTAATGGGACAGGCATCCGGAATTGGACAATTTTTAAGTGGAATTGTTTGTGTAATTATAGGGGTAGCTATTTTATTGTTCGGGTAATCCAAAAAGCTACCAACCGTTCAATTTAATACATTAAAGCAAAAACCAGGACTCACTTTATTAATGAGTACCTGGTTATTTTGTGTTTTTTAAATCGCCTTTTCTTTTTGGTTGAATAGGGAAACAGCTGCTAAAAATACCATAGCTACGTTAATGACAAGTGCAACAATATTTAAAAAGTCATTTGTCGGCATAAATACAATAATCAATGATGTTACTGCGACAAATAATGGAATTACATTATTGATGTTTGAGACTAATTGTAGCTTGTGATAATGTCTTAGGATGAAATAAATACCTATTAACATTGGCGCTGTAAGGAATACTCCTAAATATCCCCATGCATCTTCAATAAACCAAGGGGAAAAGCGCATAGTTGATGTAAAGATAAAAAGATTTAATATGATAGTTCCTATTAATACGCTGTTTAATATAGTGACTTTCTTGTTTTTTTTCATTTTAAAAACTCCTTTTGAGTAACTTATAGTGTAATTTTACACCATAAGTTACTCTTTTGTAAAGGGTGATTTTAGTGGTAAATATTCACATTTAATACGGTTGTTTATGTCTCGGAAGGGGAAATGTTTTGGAAAACACCTAATTGCAGCTTTTTATGCATACGAAAACTAAAATTAATAGAGAAGATTTTATATACATAAGAATAACTTATGGAAAACTATAATTAACATTAATTTTACTTATGTTCTGTGATGGATGTAAAATAAAGATAACAAAAATATCCATAAAGAAAAGAGTGATGAAGATGGGCATTGATTTTCATAACAAGGGCAATCAAACTTCTTACACAACTCGACATGCTGACCGCTCATGGGTGGAATTAATGAAAGAACTTGTCCCGGTCATGAATATTTCTAAGGCCGCTGATATTGGCTGTGGTGGGGGGATTTATTCAAAAGCATTAGCCGATATGGGGGTCCTTACTGTGATCGGCGTGGATTTTTCGGAGGCTATGCTTGTAGGGGCAAAAGAAAATTGTAAAGACTATCATAACGTAACGTTTAAGCAAGGGAATGCATTGGATACAGGCTTAGACGATGACAGCTTTCAATTAGTACTGGAACGAGCTTTAATACACCATATCCAAGATTTAAAAACTTGTTTTCAAGAGGCATATAGAATATTGGAGGATAAAGGGGTTTACATTATACAAGACCGAACACCAGAAGACTGTCTTTTAAAAGGTGATGATTCCCACATTAGAGGCTTTTTCTTTGAACAATTTCCTAAATTAATGGAACAAGAAATTAATCGCAGATATAATAGTGAGTTAGTGGTTGCAATGCTAAAGGAAATTGGATTTAGCGAGATTAAAGAGGTAAAGTTATGGGAAATAAGAAATGTCTATGAACAGAAGGAGCAATTATTCCAAGATTTACGAGAAAGAACAGGAAGAAGCATTTTACATGAAATAAACGATGAAGAATTACATGCATTGGTGAATTATTTAGATAAATCAATTTCAAAAGAAAGCAATATTGTTGAAAAAGACAGATGGACAATTTGGAAAGCAGTGAAAATTAGATAGATTATTATTATGAGCAGTAATTAACGTTGAAGATGCGTATTCGGGAGAGAATACTATCGGAAACAACAAATTGTACTGGAAAACTAAACAGCTAATGAGGAAGACCTAGACATGTCAAAAGATGTGATGATTGCAGCATTGCAAAATAGAATGAGTAACGCTATCCTTTTTGTGTATTTCTGCAAAAAGAATAGCGTTTTTTTCGTTTTACGGATACAAATTTTTTTCTTTGCTTGATTGCAATGTGGCTGTACCCCTTTATTAAAAGGCAGTTAGTGGAATTACATAATCATAATAGTGTTTTTTACCAACTTGATAATTGGTCAATTTGACAGCATTGTGCGCAACGGTTTGATTAAGTAGATAGTAAATTTCTTGTGAGACGTAGGATAATTCCTCAATTTAGCCTTTAGAGATACTGGTGATCAAGTCGAGCTGTTTACTTTGTTAACATTTGTGTAATGTTTTGTCTAGTTATCCATAGAGCAGGCGTAAATACAGATAATAGACCGAGCAGTGGGCTAGCTACTATTAGACTTATAATTAACTTAATCGGAATACTAGTAACTGGAGATCCTAAAGCTAATATAAACATACAACCTATAAGCGTGGCGGTAAGGGTAGAAATAATGCCAACAAGACTAGTAATGAAAGAACCTTCTAATAATAAGATCCGCATCAATTGGCCTTTAGAGCTTCCTAGTGCGCGAAGCATTGCCAATTCTGATATTCTTTCTCGGATACTACTAGCAGTATTATTCATTAATCCTATACCTGCCATTATAATAATCAAGAAAACTGTAACAGATAAAATCAATAAGCGTTGTTTGGATTGTTTTTCGATTTTATCTAATTCTTGTTTTTGATCGTATAAGATAGTAGTAGAATAGGCAGAATCATTTAGAAGTTTATTTATGTTAGCTTTAATTTCTGAACTTTTCTCCGGATTATTTATATTAATTTGAATTTTATAGAGAGAGTTTATACCGAATTGTTGTGACATAATATCGGCAGTTGTCAGTAGTGTATAATCAAGTTTTTCATCTTTGATAATACCTTTTAAAATAAAAGTCTTTGCTTCATATTTTTTACCACTTATTACATCATCAAATTGACCTATCTCTATTTCATCGCCAATCTGATATCCTAATTGTTTACTAGTTTTTTCATTTAAAATAACTCCGTTTTGTCCTAAATCTTCTTCATTAATAGTTCCATCAACAACTTTTACTGTCCCTTGCTCATTTATTATTGGAAAACTAATTCCTTGAATGCCCAGCATAGCTTGTTTTTCTTCATTAACAAGTAATTCAGGATTACCTCCTGACGCATGGATAGGTAAATTCAGTGTGGATAATAGCACTAAATTAGTAAAGTATATATTCTCTAATTCTTTTATCTGCTGTAATTGTGAAAAAAGTTTTGGTGAAAAACCATTTTCTTCAGTTGGATTAAGAGAAATAATACTTAAATCAAATGGATATTGTTCTTTTAGAAAGGTTTCTTCTCCTTCCTTTAATGAATTAAGTATAATATTTCCAATGATTAATACGTGTATGCCCACTATTAAAATACTAGCAATTTGACTATTTCTTCTCATTTGACGCAGTGTATTACGAGAAGCAAGCATCCATTCTGGCGAATATAATTGTTTAGGTAAACAATTATAGAAAGAAGTTGAAATAATAAAGATGAGAGGAATGCTGATAAACAAACTACAGAATAATAATAGTGCGATCATTACATAGAGTATTTTTTCTTCAAAGTATAAGTAATTGGCCAAGAATAAACTAATAGTACTCAAGCTTAAGATGGATGAAATTATAGCTCGTTTCTTTGTTGGAGCTTGATGGACAGACGTTGATTGATGATAGGCAACTAATGGAGATAACTTAGTAGCTTGATATGCAGGTACGCAAGAAGAAATAATTAGAATAAGGAAAGCAGCTGTAATCCCTAAAATAATATTTATCCAAGGTAACGATAGTGTTACGTCTGTAGCAGCTAATCCCATTAGATGACCAACTAATTCAAGTAATAGCATGGAGGATATAATCCCCGCCATCAATCCTAATAGAAGTGAAAATACTCCAATTATACATCCTTCTATTAATATAAGTAGAAAGATTTGTTTACGATCAATAGCTACTAGACGTAGCGTTGCTAGCTCGTGTTGTTTTTCTTGAATAGACATTTGAAGAGTGCTAATGACAATTAGTCCACTTGCAATGAATACAGCGATACTAAGCCCTTGAATAATCGGTTTTAATCCTCCGATATTTTCATGTTCTTTATCAAGTTCTTTGCGTTTATCGATAAAAGTATCTGGAAATTTTTCTTTTATCGCCTTTACTACATCATCTTTGTTAGTAGGACTGTCTAATTTAATTAGTAAAGCGGTAGTATTATTATTGTTATTTGTAATACCTTGTAACCAATTATACTGAAAGACGGCGACATGGTTTAGACGCTGATCTGTATCTAGAATTCCTGAAATCTTAATTTTCTGAGTTCTGTTTGGTGGGAACGGCCATTCGATATATGACCCCACTTCTAACTGCTTACTTTTTGCGAAAGATGCTGGAATTAGCACTTCTTTTTCTTTCGGAAAGTTCCCTTCGGCTATTTTAATGAGGGGATATTCGTAAGCTAACTTTTCATCTTTAAATCCTACATAACTTGGATAATCAGATAGTTGCATCTCTACTTCTTTACTTAAGTAGGGATACAGAAATGGGGAGGTGTCCATAATATGGTTAATGTTCTTTATCTGTTCAATATCTTGAGTTGACAGGAACTGGTTAGAATTTTGATAACCTACAACTAAGTCATAATCACCGTACTGTTCACGTATAGAATCGCTATGAGATTCCTCAACGCTAGTAATTAAAATTTGAGAAGAGACTAACAGAACTATGCCCATAGAGATACCAATAATTGCAAAGATAGTCCGGTTTTTACGTACCGCTAAAGAGTTAAGAGCTATTTTAAATAGTACCTTCATTGTTTTAAGCCCTCTATTCGCGAAATAATATCAAAAATATTTTTTTGCCTGTCATGTTCACAAGTACTTAAAGATAGTTCATCTACAATTTTACCATCATGCATAAATAGTACACGATGTGCATAAGAAGCAACATGTGCATCATGTGTAACCATAATTAATGTATGGTTCATATGCTCACAAAAATTTTTCAAGATACAAAGAATCTCTTTCGATGTTTTCGAATCAAGGCTTCCGGTTGGTTCGTCAGCTAAAATAAATTCTGGTTCATTCAATAATGCCCTCGCAATAGATACACGTTGTTGTTGCCCTCCAGACATTTCACTTGGTTTTGAATGAGATAGATGACCGATACCAACAAGCTTCAATAAATCTTGGGCTTTTTTTTCTACAATCTCAGGGTTTTTCCCTGCTAAAATTGCTGGCAATGTTACATTTTCTAAAGTCGATAAAACAGGAATTAAATTAAAAAATTGAAAAATAAATCCGATATGATGTCTTCTGAAATTTGTCAGTTCTTTATCCGATAAAGAACTAAGCTGTTTTCCTTTTATATAAACTTCGCCACTAGAAGGAACATCTAGCCCTGAAATTACATTCAATAAGGTTGACTTACCAGATCCACTCGTTCCCATTATAGAAATAAACTCGCCTTTCTGTACTGTTAAATTGATATTGTTTAATGCAAACGTTTTATTTTGTTCCTGACCATATACCTTAGTTATATTTTTTACATTTAATATTTCCATTATTAACCCCTCCTATATTTCTAGTTTAGCTATTAGTTATCAATACAATCTCAAGGAAGTATAAAAATAGTATCAAAATATGTCGGGTGTGTTGAGTAATCATTTTTATCACCCTAAACTAATTAGAAGGCGTGGCTCATCGGACGCTCCAGGAAAGAGCCCCGTCGGAACGGAAATCAGCCACATGCTATGGTGATGATCCTTAAAGCTGGTATAATTGATAAAAATTAGTATCAGGAGTGATAAAATGGAACGATTTGAAACAATTATGATTGTAGATGACGAGGAAGAAATTATAGAGTTAATGACAGATTTCTTATCTTTAGAAGGTTATCAAGTGTTACAAGCAACGGATGTAAAATGTGCAACAGAGTTATTTGCTAACAATAGAGTGGACTGCATATTATTAGATGTAATGATGCAAGGGGAGGATGGTTTTTCTTTTTGTAAAAAATTACGCATGCATTCTGATGTGCCAATCCTTTTTTTAAGTGCAAAAGAGACAGATACGGATAAAATAAGAGGATTTACATTGGGTGGGGATGATTATATTGTTAAATCAGCAACTCCTAGTGAAATTGTTGCGAGGGTGAAAGCGGTAGAGCGAAGATGTATGAAGCCCTATTCTTTTAGTCAACAAAGAAGTTTAATATTTGGAGATTTTCAAATTGACGTGGAAGCACAGAGTATATCTTATAGAAATCAGCAACTTATTTTCACGACAACTGAGTATAAAATTTTGAAATACTTAGCTGAAAATGCTAATAAAGTACGTACATATGAGCAGATTTTAGAACAAGTATGGGGAATGGAGCATTATGACTTTCATACTGTCCGGGTATATATTGCAAAAATTAGAGAGAAGCTAGATGCATTTAATTGCGGTGTAACGATTGAAACCGTGTGGGCTACAGGATACAAATTTAAGCAAGGTAGAGCGGCATGAAAAGAAAACAATGGAAATTAAAATATTTCATTTGTATTTTTTTACTAGCTATTTTTGTTATTCCAATTGGCGTTACGAAAATAATTATAACGAATTATGAATCTAATCAAATGGAGAAAAAGGTTAGAGATGATTTAAATGGAATTACATGGATAGAAGATGTCATTGTAGCTGGATATGATAAGTGGGAAGAGGAATCATGGCAGCAACATGTTCTCCAGTTGGCAAAAGAGAAAAATATGCAAATTTCTCTTTCTTCATCTCAAGGAAATACTCTTTTTTCGAACATAGAGTTAGTAGGAGAGTATCCTATTAATCGAATAGATGGAGAGTTATCTTATCAATATTCCAATTATGAGGTTCAACAAGTTGAAATGTATAATAAAGAAGAGCCTATTGGTACTTTAAAAGTAAGGGATATGACCAATCCATCATTGTCAGAAACTAGTTGGTTTGATGAATGGGGGACCATGCTATGTATTAGTATAATTGTCTCTATCATTATCATTATAATGTCTCTTTTTATTCAACATAATATTTTAAAACCGCTATCGAATTTAAATAAAGCAACACGTTTAATAGCGCAAGAAGAATTTCGAGTCTCGATCGAACAGTCTTCCATTCAAGAAATGAACAGTGTTTTAACAAGCTTTAAAGGAATGGCAGAAGAGTTAGCACGGTTAAGGAAACAACGGACAAGTATCGAGAAAGAACGGCAATTTTTCGTCTCAGCCATTGTGCATGATTTACGAACACCTATTTTTTCGTTACGAGGATATTTAGAGGGCATTTACAATGGAGTAGCAAATACACCTGAAAAGTTACAGCGTTATTTACATATTTGCATCAATAAATCAGAGTTACTAGAAAAGCTAGTGACGAATTTAAGCCAATATACGAACATATTAGAGTCTATTTCCGTTCGTAAGATAGAGGAGATAAACTTAACAGAGTTATTTACTAGTATTTTAGAAGATAGGTATTTAGATATACAGAATAAGGGTATTACAGTAAATCATACGTTCAATGGACAAGTGATCGTATATGGAGATTCCCTTTTATTACATCGATCATTTGAAAATATAATCAGCAATGCCATTCGGTATACACCAATAGGCGGCATAATAGAGCTCCAAGTAGTTCGTGAAATAGATATGGTGAAAGTTTGTATTACTGATAGTGGTGATGGCATCGCTGAGGAAGATTTACCTTATATTTTTGAGCCGTTGTACCGCGCAGAGAAATCGAGGAATAAAAATACAGCAGGATTAGGATTAGGGCTAGCCATCGTAGAGAAAATTATGACAGAGCATAAAGGCACTGTAAGAGCGTATAACCATCTTGAGAAAGGCGCAGTGTTTGAAGTAGTGCTTCCACTTTTATTATGTAAGCAAGATATTAAACGATAAAAAAATGGCTCATTACCAAAAGTTGTGGATGACATTTTTAAAAATATATGCACTGTATATTGGTTGATTGGAGTGGAGGCTGGGCGACTCCTAGGGGATTAGCGTCGAGGGCACTGAAAAACTCATCAAAATTAAAATTTTTTAACTCAAAAAAAATATCGGGCGCCATTTCATCCTTTTTTAGGAAGGGGTCGTCCGATTTCTTTCATTATTCTTTGCTTTTTTCGTTCATTAGTTTTAAAATTCTCTTCATATTCACGACAAATAGCGTTGCGGCTGCTTGTATTTGCATACCAAATAGACCCGTGGCGTTTGCTTGATTATACCCGTGTCTGTTTTTTATTTCACTATTCTTTGCTTCGATTTTATAGCGTTCTTTTGCCAATTGTTTAAAGGATTCCGTTTCCTGAAACACTTCTTGTTCTATGTGTTCATTTGACAGAAGAGAAACTGAATAACTTTTTGTTTTCGCTCCTTCTTTATAACACCCTTCTTTTAAAGGACAAACTTTACATTTTTCTATATCAAAGAAATATTTTAATTGTGTATTTTGCGTGGAATTCTTACGCTTTTTAATACTTTTACTCTTTGCTAAATGTCCAGCAGGGCACACATATAAATCGGCATCTTTATTAAACTCAAACTTACTTTCTTGCTTCCGTTGACCGTTCGTAATAACAGGATGTAGCCTTGAAATGAGTTGAATCTCTTTCTTTTTTGTGTATAATAAATTCTCTTTACCAGAATACGCTGTATCTCCAAGAATGGTGTTCACTTCTATGCCTGCTTGCTCACTCTTCTCTACTAGCTCTTGTAAATAATTCCCGTCACTTTTTTCACCTGTTGTTACAACTACTGCTGTTATAAGTCTTTCATCACTCATTGCCAAATGTGTTTTATAACCAAAGAAAGGATTCTCTTTAGATTTATAACCGACACGTGCATCAGGATCAGCTGAGTAATTTATTTTAAGCTCATAATCTTCAATAACTTCTTTGAGGACATTTACTTTTTCTTGTACACTTGGTATTTGAGCAATAGCCTTATTTTCTTCTATTATTTGAATGACTTGGTGACAATAGTCCACTTCTTTTTGGATATCTTGAGAAGTCGGTTTAGTGGGAAATTTTGATTTCATTGTTTCATCGAATTGATACACGGCTTTTCGTACCTGTTTTGATTTCTCTTGTAAAAACTCTTTCGGGGACTTCTGTTGGTAGCGTGCCTTCGTATGTGTTGCGTCTACAATCAATGTTTTACTTTTTAAAACACCCTGTGCAATAGCTAGTTCTACGGTTTTGTGAATGAGTAAATCTAACAATTGGACATCTTGTAAACGTAATCGACGGAATTTTGTTAAAGAACTTGCCTCAATAACACCTTCTTCTGGTGCCATATCTAAAAAATATTTAAAGGACATATCATATTTAGAACGTTCTACTACATCAACATCAGAAATATCATAAATTGCCTTAAGTAATAAATATTTGAACATACGAATAGGTGAAATAGCGTAACGACCATTATCTAGACAATATTTAGTCTCTAATTCCTCTAAAACAAAAGTAAAATCAATTAATTCCTTCATTTGACGAAGCATATTATCTTTTGGCACAACTAAATCATAGATTGCCATATGAGGACTAAGAGCAAGCGTTTCTTGTTTGGAAAGCATAAAAAGCACCACCTAAAATGAACAGTATACTAATAATTATAGATGAAAAAGAAAAGGAAGTAGAGAAAAAATTCGCTACTTCCTTTATCTAACCACTTTTTCAGTGCCCTCGATTAGCGTCACAGATGAGACCCTGGAGCGAGCAACGCGAGTGAAGCGGCTCATCGGACGCCCCCTGGAAAGCGCCCAGTCGGAACGGAAATCAACCACACGTTATGGTGATGAACCAAAAAAATAGATTCTTAATTCTTTCAAAAATGGTTCGGCAGGAATGTTGTGTGCATTCACCTCCATTCTAAAGAAGCTCTCGTTTTAATTTTAAACGAGAGCTTCATCTTTTATTTGCCTATTAGTGCTAGAAGGTATTTGTCTCGATCTGCTTCCTCTTGCATTTTATTATCGACCAGCATGGCACCGTATCTCACTTTTGTAATGTCACGGTCAACTAAAAATTGAACATTCACTTTTGCAGTTTTATTATTGACTGGACAATCTCCTTTAAATTCTACAACGTCCTGTCCTTTTTGTGTTTCAAAATACACCCAATGTGGATTTTCACAAGCATTTGTAAAGCCCGATTCTATAGTTTTACTACTATTTTCAAATGAATAGTTTTTAACGTATGTAATATATTCATTATCTGTAATTTCTTTTTGCGGACCATAAAAATACCAAAATACCCCTAAAATACCGATTGGTACAATCCACAGTATGTTTCTTTTGCTTAATTTCCCCATATTTGTAGCCCCCTTTATTAGAATATTTTATCACCTTTATACTAATTTTTGCTAGCTTACAATAATATTTTCTGTTTAATGATTTTATTTTGTAGTGAAAGAAATTAAGGAAACTAAGAGGCGAATGATGACGTCAATTATGAATGCAATAAGGTATTCAATTTGTATCTTTTAAATTATGTTAGATGATTTTCAGAATGACTTGGAGGCCAAATGCGACATCCAAATATAAAGCAAGGAGATAAACATTAATGAATTATGAAGTATTTCAATGGATTAATGATATAGCAGGTCGTTATCCTTTTCTAGATAAAGGGATGATTTTCATCACTAATAGCGTTCCTTATGTCGTAATCGTATTCATGTTATTTTTGTGGTTTACTGGAAACAAGGACAAAAGAGCTGAAAAACAATATACAGCTATATACATTGTCTTTACCTGTTTACTAGGATTGGCTCTAAACGCAATCCTTCACTCTGTCTATTATCATTCACGCCCATTCGTGACGCATCATGTTCATCAACTAGTACCTCATAATACTGACTCTTCATTTGTAAGTGATCATGCGGTATTAGTATTTTCGGTAGCTTGTACGTTGTTGCTACGAAAAGACTCGTGGAAGTATCCTGTATTAGTATGGGCTATCATTGTCGGTATTTCGCGTATTTTCGTTGGAGTCCATTATCCAGCAGACGTGATTGGCGGCGCTCTTCTTTCTTTAGGAGCAAGTATGATTGTTATGCAGCTCTCAAAAAAATTGGAGCCTATAGTACAAGTAGTTTTCAATATATATAAGAAACTAACAAAATATATCCCAGTCCTAGCGAAATTTAGCCATTAAGACGTAAGCCAGAAAAGATAAGGAATATAAATTCAAAGATTGAAAGAGTCGTATTTTTATACGGCTCTTTTTGTAAGCAATAATAAAGATTGACGTTTTATCATACACTCGCTAATATGTTAGATATCTAACGCATCAGGAGTGATTTTTTGTCTTTATATGAACAAGTTAAGCGTATTAATGAGGCTGAATATTCAATAAACCGTCTGATCTTTAAACATTATAAGCAATATTTAAATAGTGGCATTACAACACAACAAGCGGTTGTATTAGATATTGTGTACTTAGCAGAACGCATTACGGTCGGTGAAATTGCGAATGAAATGAATATTAGTTCTAGTGCAGTTAGCCAATTGATTGCGAAATTAGAAAAGAATCAATATATTAAGCGAGAGATTAATCCACAAAATCGACGCGAAGTATTTATAACGTTAGATGAAAAGGGAATGGAGTATTTTTCAAAGCAAGATTTTGTAGAACAACAAATTGCAGATAAAATTTACAGCAAACTTTCATCAAAAGAGGTTGACGAATTAGAACGCATTGTTAAAAAATTAAGACAGATTGCGATGAAGGAATTATAATAATTTCTTCATGTTTAATATGTTAGGTATCTAAAATATTTAGGAGACTAATAAATGAAGGATTTACTTAAAAATATTGAGTTTAATGGCGCTGTGTATCATGAAACAAATGGGCAAATAAAGGAGTATTATCATGGTTTTCAAGAAATCACAAAGCAGCATCTTATTACAGAAAATACACAATTTAATCTCGCATCATTAAGTAAAATGATTACAGCCGTAATGACGTTCCAGCTAATTGAAAAAGGACAATTGCAATTAGAAGATAAAATTACAAATTGGTTTAACGTACCGCATTTCCCAGAGGTGACAGTTGCACAGTTACTTACACACACATCTGGCATCCCGGAATATATTACAGAAGATTTAACAATAAGTATTGAAACATTTAACGAAGTGATGCTACCACAATTCGAGCCAAATGAGCATTGGGGCTATAGTAATACAAATTATCAGGCGTGTTGATTAGGAAAAAATAGGTTTATTATTGAGCGATAAAAGGATTTTTTGTTACCATTTTGCTAATATATTTCCATTTTAACTGATTGTAGCGTAGGGCTACTCGACTCCCGCGGGATAGCGAGACAGACGAGACCCTGCACGGAGCGGAGCGGAGGAAGCGGCTCGACGCTCGCCCGCAGGAAAGCGAGTAGCCCGTAGCGGAAATCAGCCTTTTAAAATGTATAAAAATGGTTAATCAACACACCTGACAAATTATGTTTTGCTTGCGAAAATTATTGAGGAAGTGAGCGGTGAATCGTATGAAACCTGTTTACAACAAAATATTGCAGAACCATTAAATCTTACCTACATGACAACACAACCTTCAAAGCAATACGAAGCGCAAGGTCAAACGTATAATTATGAGAAGCAGCAATATATAAAGGTCGTTGATGACCCGTATTTGTGCAAAACTGAAAAGTATAATGATGTGTATGGTGATGGTGGTATTTATGCAACAGTGACAGAAGTAGCGAAGTTTTTAAAAGGGCTATGGCAAGGTCAGTACATTAGCAAAGAGATTGTGCAATTTATGCTAACACCAACAGAAGTTGCTAAGCATTATAGTTATGGGTTTATCATTCAAGATGAGTGGGTTGGACATACAGGTGGATGGAGTGGTTGCTCAGCACAAGCCTTTATTAATATATCAACGGAAGAAGTAATTGTGTTAGCGACGAATCAAGAAGTTTTTCCGCAATATGAACAAGAAATTATGGATTGCTTAATGGGTAAACATCATGCAGTTGAAGCACTAAAACATGTAGTAATTTTGCCGCTCACAAATAAAGATGATATTACGGGGCGATATGAATTAGCAGATGGATTTGGAACAAGATTTACGATTGAAAAGGATATACAATTGATCATTTCATTTGAGCATCAGTTGTCAGTGCCACTATTTAAAATAGATGAGTCGTATTATTGGGTACGCAATACGATGAGTTATGTAGATGTTGCAAATCAATTATTTATCGACGAAGGTGTTGAAGTAACTTATAAAAAATTTGATTGAGTTAGTTCGAATTGAATAGTATTAACTTTTCTCAGACATCACTTAAAGAAATATATACCTTTTGAAATGTAAATGAAATGTTTAAAAAGTTAAGTGTTAATAGGAGAACTTCCATTTGCTTAGTAACTTAATTACAATATAACTAAGGGTCAATACTGAAGTCTGGTCTTGAAAAGTACGTCGGTATAAAAGTTATATTTTAGTAATTGTTCTTGAAGGTTAAAATATATTTGTGGAATACAAAGAGGTGTTATGATGAAATCTTATACACAATTTGAGCGAAGAAAATACATACTCGATGAGCTAGATCAATACAATCGTGTGATGGTCAATGATTTAGCAAAAGTGTTAAATGTTACGACAGAAACCATCCGAAGAGATTTAGATTTGTTGCATAAAGAAGGCAAGTTAACGAAAATACATGGTGGAGCTCTTAAGAAAAATGATCATACCGTGGAATTATTTTTTAATAAACGTCGCAATGAAAACATTGATAAAAAACGTAGTATAGCAATGGCAGCAAGTAAATTGGTAGAGGATAATGATATTATTGCCATTGAAGTTGGAACAACTACGCTGCAAATATTGGACTATCTTTATGACAAAAAAAACCTCACCATTTTGACAAACTCCATACCTGCTGCTAATAAAATTATTGAACTAAAAGAGCAGTATGAGTCATTTGATTGCAAACTTATAGTAGCTGGTGGAATGTTAAATACAAATTCATTAGCGTTGTCTGGTGATATGACGTTAAACTTACTTGATCATTTTACGGTTAATAAATTATTTGCTTCTTGTGATGGAATCTCATTAGAAAAGGAATTAACATGTACGTATATTGAGGATGCTCAAATATTTAATCGCTTAAAGAAAAATGCAAGACAAGTTGTCATGCTGGTAGATGAATCTAAATTCAACTTAATGAAGTTTTATAAAAGTGGGAGTTTTGATGATATCGATCTATTATTTACGAATGCTAAACTCGATGCAGAATGGCAAAGTGCTTTAACAGCAAAAGGTGTTGAAATAATAACCGTACGATAAGTAAATGAGGTTAGTTCAAGTTGTAATGGAATGTCGTACATGGCCGAGACTAGTAAAAAGTAGGTACAAGAAAAAAACTTGCACCTACTTTTTTTATGTTGTCGCAATTTCCGCAACTTCTGCACTCACATGAACGGGTGGTTTACGATCTTTCCACGGAGCAGATTCTTCTAATTGTTTTCCGAGCTGTAGAAGGGTTAGCTCATCTGCGAAGCGACCTGTAAATTGCAGCCCGATTGGTAAGCCTGATGCACTCATCGCAAGTGGCAATGATAACGACGGTTGACCTGTTGCGTTAAACAAATTGGTAAACGGCGCGTATGTGAAAATTTGCTCTGTCCATTCAGTCGCCGAGATATTTGGATTATCCGCATTTAGCTCACCAATTTTCGCTGGTAATGTACCGATTGTTGGGCTTAAAAGCACATCATAATCTTCAAAGAATGTCGCTACTTGACGTGATACAAGTGCATTCGTATTAATGGCATCTAAAAGTGCGCTAGCTTTTAAGTTTTTGCCATATTCATAGCATTGCCAAATGGCTGCTTCAATATTATCACGTGAAGGTGTTTTACCTGTTAATTCCGCTGCACCCATAATCATTTTATAAATATTCGCTGTCCAAATATTTACTGTTGCGCGTGAAAATGGTGCTTGGTCGTAAACTGGTCGAGCTTCGACTACTTCATGCCCTAACTCTTCTAATAATTTTACGGCCTTATGTACGGCCTCGATACATTCCGGATCAACGAATGCACCAGAATTTGCTTCTGTTGTCCAGGCGATCTTCAGTGGACGTACCTTGTGCTGAATTGCTTTACTGTAAGGCATTTCTGGGCTTTGAATAATCGAATAACATCCTAAGTCTGGCCCAGCTACTTGGTCCAATAATGTAGCAGTATCACGAATGGTTTTTGTCAGCGCAAATTCAATTGCTAGCCCATTTAATGCCTCACTATTATAAGGTCCCATTGGCACGCGACCACGTGAAGGCTTTAAGCCAACAACACCACTGCATGATGCAGGAATACGAATGGATCCGCCCCCATCATTACCATGCGCGATTGGGACGATACCACTTGCGACAGAAGCGGCTGCACCGCCACTTGAACCACCAGGGCTATGGTCTAGATCCCAAGGGTTACGTGTTGGCCCATAAATGACAGCTTCCGTTGCGGCATTATAGCCAAACTCGGGTGTTGTGGTTGTACCGCTTAACACAAAACCAGCGTTTTTAAATCGTTTCATTAATTCACTATCGACAGAAATCACAGCATTTTCTGCAATACGACTGCCCATACTATGTGGCACACCTTCCGCATGGAGTACAACTTCTTTAATTAAAAATGGGACACCTGCAAATGGTTGATTATCATTTAAATTTAAAGTAGAAATCGCGTTGTCAGCCTGTTCCTCTAACACGCTGACAACGGCATTAATCGAAGGGTTAACTTTTTCAATACCTTGTAGTGCTAATTTTGTAAGTTCTTTTGGTGTCACTTGCTTTGTTTTTACTAACTCTGCTAATCCAATACCGTCATATGATGCATATTCCTGTAAATTCATCTGATCACCTCAATATAGTTTTGACTTACAAATTCATCTTAGATTGAAATGAAAAAAATTGATATTACCCAAAAGGATAATTCTTCTTTAGCGAGAATATATGGGTTTAATGGAGAAAAGGAGGGATTGATATTGTATGAGCAAAAAGAGGTGGGAAATTTATTAGAAGCAACGATTAGGATCTCGAATATGAATATGCAGCAAACAAGTAGAGACTTTAAATTGAATATGTTGCAAGTATTGAGTGAATGTTTTCAATTTGAGCATACGCTATTTTGGGAAGTGGCAGATGGGGAGTTAAATGAACAGCCTGTCTGTTTCAATGTTGAGACATATACGATACAAAACTATTTGCATGAATATAAATATTATGATCCTTTACATCCAGTGAACATGCAAAACCAACCCGATATTCAATTAATGCAACGAAATGAAGCAATATCGAAGAAGAAAAAGCGGTATTATGTTGAGCGCTTTTTGCAATTAAATGATTTTATAGATGAAATGGTTATGTATCTGTACAATCAGCAAAAGCCAACAGCAGCTATTGGCTTTTTGCGAAAAGAAGGGGAAAAACCTTTTACAGAGCAGGATAGTCAAAAGCTATCTTATATTAAGCGGATGATTGAAAATGCTTATTTATTACATCAATATGTTCAGCCAAGCGAGTCATGGCAAATTACACAACGTGAAAAAGAGCTGTTAATGTATTTATGTAAGGGATTTAAAAATGGGGAAATTGCCAGTTGTTTATATGTCAGTGAAAATACAGTAAAGAAGCATCTGCAAAATTTGTATCGGAAATTTAAAGTAACTTCACGAACACAGCTTGCATTAAAATATGCAGAAAGCTTACGAGCATAAAAATATGATGTAGGCAATCGATAAAAACCGAGAATGAGATTTTAGGAACATGAGAATTCCATCGTGTTATTAATAGTAATAGTCTTCATCACGCGCTACAAAATCATTCATTTCTCTATTGTAAACAAGCTCACTAAAGAACGGTGCGTCAATATTTACAACTACATCTACATCATCACGTTCTTTACCTACCCAAACACTTGCTGCACCCCAATCGATTCTCATAATAATTTCTGAGCTTACTTGACTAACTTACAAGGTAGGATACTGAAAAGGGGGGACTTGTTGTTGAAGTCCAAAATTTAAAATCAAAGCTTTAAATTTCAGAGAACCAAATTTGTGTTTGATGAGCATAGATGATTAAACGGAAGAATAAAGAAGGAAACAATTTTTGGGGATACTCCCTCACTTTTGGGGGCAGGGAATGAACCATATCACAAGTAAGAGCGGTTTTTTTAGAGGCTGGGACAAAAAACCTCATTTTTCTGAAGCGAAAGTGGAGCGGGGCGCAACGGCAGTGACAAAATCTTTAATGGGCTGCAGTTTTGAGATTTGTCGAGAACTTTTGATTGTTTATCGACCAACTTTATCGATTTATCACCCAACTTTTGAAAAATATCGACATCTACCTTCATGCAACACTTTCTGACCGTACTGTTATGACATAAGCATATTTTTTTACGCAAAATTTAAAAACTTAACATCAAAAAACGCGATAAATCAACGTTTCTAAATTGATTTATCGTGCTTTTTAAGGTTTTGACCAGTTTTGTCCCAGCCATTTGAATTGTATTTCTACTTATAAATAATGTCTATTAATCCTGTAACAACTAGGTACAGCGCACATGACATAAAAAACCACATACGCTTTATGTGTTCGTTTTTTCATAAGGAAGTGTGTCAGTATACTGAGTAAAATAATTAGACCCAGCCCAGCAATAATCGTTGTAGCGTAAAGTTCACTCATGAATAATCATTTCATTTTTTATGCTGATTTCTTTTGTTTTTGGTCTAAAAGATGACAAAAGATAGTTAGTAGACTTGCACAGACTGCAACTATTCCACCGACCCATGTTACATTCATTAAATTTCCTTGATGGTATACAATTCCTCCTAATGCAGAACCAAAAGCTATGCCTACGTTGCTTGCCACTGGCATAAGTGAAGCAGCGAGTCCTGTAGCATTTGGCTGATAAATTCCGGCGAGGTCTATTAAATATAGCTGAGTAGACGTTGTTAAGAGGATGGACATTAACGACATTAGGCCAATGTTTACCAGTCCTAAAATAAAATGATTTGTAGTCCAAAATAAACTTGTTAGAACAACTGCCTGCACGAGAAAAACAAACCGAAGGCGACCGATTGGATTGTGGCTGGCAATTTTACCGGCGAGGATATTGCTGAAAATCGAGATAAATCCGTAACCAAATAAGATTAAACTAATTGAATTATTTGGTGCGCCCATTCCCTTTAAGATAGGAACAAGGTACGTAAAGACGGCATAAGTTGCACCAAATCCGAGCGCTGGAATGAAAAAAGCCATCAAAATTCTAGGCTTGGTCAGTAAAGAAAACTGATCCCGTATCGAACTACGTACTTGGCTGAGATTATTAGGTAAGACAAAGAAGGACGCCAAAAACGCCAGTACTCCTAGGAAAGTGGTTAACATGAAAGTGGCATTCCAGCCGTACCATTCGGCGATTACAATACCAATTGGCACTCCAACGACATTTGCAAGTGTGAAACCACCGAAAACGAATGATATCGCAAGTCCGCGTTTTTTAATCGGCATGGTTTCACTTGCAACAATCATAGCTAGGGAGATTAATACTCCTGTTACAATCGCTGTCAAAATTCGAAGGGCAAGGAGCATGATGTAGCTCGTCGAAATAACACACAAAGCATTTAGGATGATGAAAGATCCTATCAAAAACAACATCCATTTACGCTTTGGAAAATGACTTGTTGCTGACATCACTAGTGGTGTGGCGATGGCAAACGTAATGGCAAACGCAGAAACGAGTGTGCCTGCTTTCGCATTTGTCATATGTAGGCTTGAAGAAATATCAGTTAAAATTCCAACAATCACAAATTCACTTGTCCCGAGAACAAATGTTAATAAAGAAAGTGTTAAAATGAGCAACCAATGTCGCTTGGATAATTTTGTGGGGTGCATAAATACCTCTTTTCTAAGATGAATGTAAATGTGTCAAATAGTAGATACACAACCTGAACATCATACCATAAAATTTTTAGCGAGAAAAACCCTTTCAAAATAGAGGTTAATGGATTGCCAGAATCGACAAGGCTGCATGGTTAGAAGAAGACTATTTAAGAAAGAACACTTCTGTTGATAATGCTATTGATTGCAGTAGGTTTTAAAAAATATGTATGTAAATTATTAAGAAACGGACTAAGTACATTGAATTTATATATAGCAATTTAAAACATTAAAAGCTTTACATTGCCGTTGCGTAAAGAATTAAGCTATTCGATATGGAGGAGATAAAATGGAAAAAGTAAAAATCAACTTAATCAATAGCTTAGATTTCTATAATAAGTGTTTAATAGGAAATGATAATGAGAATTCATTCCGATATGAATTGATGCAACCAATGAAAATAATGTGGGATTATTTAAATGTACCGTTAAAAGCAACCCAACCTAATGGATATGATGTTGTTATGGCATCTGAGATGTTAGGGATTTGGACTCCTAGAAAATCTATTCAACAAGTTGAGGATAATCTACCAGAGCTAATAGAATCTAGAATTTTTGATGAATATCAGGAAGTGATCTCAAAAGGAATTGATAAATTTGAAAAGATAGATTATTTTATTCCACTAGAAGAAATCACTGTAAATATTCTTTTAGGGGATGAAGATAGTCAAGAAATGAAAGTAAATAAAGGATATTCAGGTTTTGGTGGAATACCGGGATATATTTTGCTAATGGTTGTTCCTAATGATTTTAATAAGAAAAGATTAAAATCCGCTTTAGCTCACGAGTTTAATCATAATGTTCGTTTTACATTTGAACCATTTAATCATGGCGACGTGACTGTAGAAGAATATTTAGTATTGGAAGGTTTAGCTGAATGTTTTGCTGAAGAAATGTATGGGAAAGAATTGATAGGACCTTGGATTGAAGATTTTGATAAAGGAGAGATGGAGTACTCAATCGAAGTGATAAAAGAAGGACGGAAGACTAAAGGTTTTGGAGAAGTAGCAGCTTATATGTTTGGTGATGAGGTTGCGAAGAAACAAGGATACAGTCCAGTTGGTTTATCACAGAATGCAGGATATACTATTGGTTACCACCTGATTAAGCAATACTTAGCCAACAGTAACAAAAGTATTGCCGAAGCGACACTGACACCTACTGAAGAAATAATTAGAGTCTCTAGATTTTTCGATTAACCTCATATACAGCTGATGCGGTGAATAAATTAAACGAACTTTAATGCAACAAGGGTTTTAAAAATAATCAAACTTTTGATAAAGAATTTAGAATTTAATTTGCAGCATTAAATAAGAGCATATCAATATCGCTAATTGAATCAAACTATTTCTCAATGACAACGAGAAATAGTTTTTTTATGATAATATATTGGTTTTTGTGTTGTTTTACTTTGTTTATATGTTTATTTTTACAACTTGTTAATAAAAATACAACATCTGATTAATAATTTGGCTTTACAATGTGAAACAGGAGGTGACACTGAATGCAAATAAAATTTTCAAAGGCTGCGTTCTTTTTATTACCGGTTGGAATACCTCTTACACTCTTTTGGATTATTCCGAATTTGTTTAGTTTAGGTATTAGTTTTACAGACTGGGATTTCATGACAAATGATTTTAATTTTGTTGGTTTAGATAACTATTTCAATTTATTTACCCAGTCAGCTTTTAAGCAGGCATTGCTAAACACGCTGTATTTTGGATTTGGGACAGTTATTCCAACGATTGTATTAGGATTAATTTTTGCTTTGTTCTTTAGAAAAAATTTCAGAGGCTCTGCCATTTACAAATTGATGATTTTTTCGCCATGGGTAACACCAACAGTAGCCGTATCGATTGTATGGTCACTTCTATATGAACCGGAATTAGGTGTTATCAATAAGGTGCTAGGTTTGGTAGGCATACCTGGTTTGGATTGGCTGAAGAGCAGTGAAACCGCGATGCTAGCCGTCATTATTGTAACGGTTTGGAAACTAGTTGGATGGACAATGATTTTCTATATTGGAGCGCTCGAGAAGGTACCTGATAGCTTATATGAAGCGGCAAGTATTGATGGAGCTAATGCATGGCAGAAGTTTCGACATGTCACACTTCCGATGGTTTCACCAACAACTTTTTTCTTAATTGTTGTAAATACGATTGTATCGCTGCAAGCATATGATCAAATTAAAATCTTAACACAAGGTGGACCGAGTGGTTCGACAAGAACATTACTCTATTTATTCTTCCAACAAGCGTTTGAACAATTTGATATGGGATCCGCGACAGCCATCGCGTTTATCATATTAATTATTACAATCCTATTATCGTTTATAAACAAGATAATAGGTGACAAGTGGGTGAATTATTAAGACATGAGTAATCATAAAAAGACACCGAAAATTTTAAAGCATCTCTTTTTAGCTTTATCGAGCATCTTGTTTGTCTTTCCTTTTATTTGGATGATCCTTAGTTCGTTTAAAACATCCAGTGAAGTACTACAAGGTGGTTTTTGGCCAAAAGAATTTCATTGGGAAAATTATCAAGAGGTATTAGGAGTCATTCCTTTTCACACGTATATATTTAATAGTTTCTATACTTCATTGATTATTACGATCTATGTTCTTATTTCGTCGGCACTCTTTGCTTATATGTTGGCATTTTATAAATTTAAAGGGAAAGAATTAACGTTTGGCGTTGTCATGGCAACATATATGATTCCAGGCGCTGTATCGTATGTTCCTGTGTATGTGATGTTAGCGAAAATGGGAATGTTAAATACTCATTTTGGATACATTATTTCTTTATCAGTTAGTGTATTTGGGATTTTTTATTTTAGACAAGCGTTCCTTAAAGTTGGTCATGAAATCGTAGAAGCAGCCAAGATAGATGGAGCAAGTGATTGGAAGATTCTTTGGAAGATTGTCTTCCCGATGACAAGATCATCATTTGTGACACTAGGTTTAGTGACATTTATCGAAAACTATAATAACTATATTTGGCCAGCGCTAGTATTAAAAGATAATGATAAAAAATTAATTACTAATGGGATTGCTGATTTTTTCATTAATAGCTCATTAGGCAGGGATTGGTCACACATTATGGTTGCAAGTACAATCGCTACAGTCCCACTTTTACTTGTATTTTTAGTATTACAAAAATGGTTCCTCTCAGGTGTTTCTGATTCTGGAATAAAGGGTTAACTAATTTTAAAGGAGGCAGTTCATGTTGAAGAAATTATTAGCGCTTTTGATGGTTGTATCATTATTTGTTGGTGTACTTGCAGGTTGTTCTGGAGGAGAAGGAAATACAGTTAAGGTAACGAAAGAAGGGGATAAAATCGTTGTCCCATTCATAAACGGGGTTGGGGGATCACTTGCTGATCGTTTAGATAAAATTGTGATGGATTTCAATCAAAGTCAGGACAAGTACGTTGTAAAAACGACAAAAGCAGGTAACTATGATGAGTCTTATCAAAAGCTTCAAAGTGGATTTGCGGCAAACAATCAAGAAGCCATTGCTTTACTAGGTTCAGACGTTATTCAAAACTATATTAACAAAGAGCTAGTTGTCCCAATCGATAAATTAATAAATGATGATAAAGAATTAAAAATAGAAGATTATGGTAAAGGTTTTGTTAGTCAAGCAACAGTTGATGGGAAATTATATGGAATTCCTTTATATGGCACAACACAGATTCTTTATTATAATAAAAAAGTATTAGAGGAAAATGGTTTTACTACAGATGACTTAAAGACATGGGAAGGAGTAGAAAAGGTAGCCAAAAAAGTATCAAAGCGTGATGCAAATGGAGACGTTCAATACGCAGGGTGGATGCCAATTTGGGGTACGACGAACTTAATTGATTCTGTTCGAAGTGCTGGAGGAAATGTATTAAGTGAAGACGGAAAGAAAGTTTTAATTAACGATGAAACATGGGTAAAGGTATGGGACAAATACCGTACGTGGCTTCATGAAGATAAAATCATGAACATTCATACAGGTGGTACTGGATGGGAATATTGGGATAACACAATTATTGATTTTGTTGAAGGTAGAACATTAGGATATACAGGTTCATCTGGTGACCAAGGATTTGTCTATAAATCGTTAGGTGAGGGAATGGATGAGGCCGAAAGACTGGCTACATTTGGAGCAGTTCCACAACCAGGCTGGGGTGACCATAAGCCAGCACCTAAATTAGAAGCTTATTTTTTAACATTAACTAGAAATACCGATCCAGAAGTAGCTAAAGGTGCATATGAGTTTATGAAATTTGCGACAAGTACTGAGAAAACAGCAGAATGGTCAATGGAAACAGGCTATATCCCTGTACAAAACAATGTTACTGATTATAAGCCTTATGCTGATTTCGTGAAAAAACAACCACAGGCGTTAGTTCCGTTAGAGCAAGCAAATAAAAATGGAGTTTCGCCATTTATCGATCCAACAGGCGGAAAAATCTATGATGCATTAGATATAGCGAAAGATAAAGTAGAAATCGAAGGAATCTCTGCTAAGGAAGCATTAGATGAAGCGGCGAAAATTGCTCAGGAAGAATTAGATAAAGTGAAGAAGTAAATTTTTTAAAAGAGGGGTGGAGGTGCTTCTCTCTTGAATGAAAGAAGTACCTTCATTATTTCATGAATGGGTCTTATATAATAGGTTTTATGTTTAGGGAGGCGAAGAAGATGAAGAAAGGAATCATTTTCGATAAGGATGGAACATTAATACAGCTAGATACTGTTTGGTACAAAATTGTTGATTGTGTGCTTAATGATATATTTCAAAAGTTTCCGAATGAAAAAAACAAACGTGATGAATATATGCAGATAATTGGAATGGACAATAATGATTTTGAGAGTACGAGTTTACTTGCTAGTCAAACGAATTCTTTTATTGCAGCTGCATGGTATTCAATTTTGGGAGAAAAAAATATTAAAAAAGGGGAATTTATACACGATGTTTGTGCTTCATTCAAAAAGCATTCTACATCAGATGACCTCGTATTTACAGAAGTAAAAGGTGCACAGGAAACATTAAAGTATTTAAAAGATCATGATTATATTATCGGTATTGTGACAGCAGACGATGTTGATGCAGCCATTCATTCGCTTAAAATGACGAAGCTATATGACTATATTGATTTTTTAGGTGCAGATGATGGCATCAATAAACCTAAGCCTAATAGTGAATATTATCATATTTTCAAAGATAAATTCCTACTGAATGATGAGGAAGTTTTAATGGTAGGTGACACGTTAACTGACATTCGATTTGCACGAAATAGCCGTATTGAAGTAGCCGGGGTACTTTCTGGTGCATGCAATAAGGAAGATTTAGAAGGAAAAGCAGACTATATTATAGATAGTGTTAAAGATATTCAAAAGATTTTATAGCACATTGTAGAGAGGTCTATCTGTCGAAAAACAATGACTACTTTAATTGAAAACAAATGGGTAATATTGTTGTGCTTAGAGATTTTAGCGTGGTTGTCAACATTTTTTATGTTGTATGCAAGATACGGCTTGAAGTCAAAATTATGGTTCCGGATTAGTTCAATCGCATTTGCAATTACCGGAGTGATACCGCAAGTGATTATGGGAATAATTAATTATTGGTTTACAAAGGAATTGGATTTATTTACATTCATTATTGTTTTAATAATTGGATATGGTATGACTTTCGGTAAAAAACAAGTTAAAAAGCTAGACAAATGGGCTGAAGCTAAATTTTCTAGGAAAGTAAGCTTGAAATAGTTTTATAGGAATATATTAGGCTTACTCATGGAAGATTCGAGAAATTTTATAAGAGATGGTGAAACGGATGAAATTAGGATTAGAGACGGAAACCTATCATTTACTTTTTCAAAATGGCCGAATGGATATTTTTGATTTTATTAGAAAAACAGCGGAACACGGTTTGGATGGGGTAATGATTAATGTCATTGCTTATCCCGGCGATAAATATTTACATCCTAAGTGGGGTGCTCTTGGCGGCGCTGAACCTGATCATTTAGAGAAGGTGCGTAAAGAAATTAAAAAATATGGATTATACGCAGAGATTGACGCGAGAGGAACAGAACCAGAGCATTTATCAGAGGTTATCGAAGTAGCACATAAAATTGGAGCAGATGTGATTCGGACGTATTGCTGTCCAGGCAAATATGATAAAGAATTACTAGATCAGGCCCCAAACAATATAAAAAAAGTGGTGCCACTTCTAAAAAAATATCGAATTAAATTAGCTATTGAAAACCATGAGGAAGAAATAGCTGACGAAATTATACAAATTGTCAATGAAGTAAACAGCTATTGGGTAGGAGCTCATTACGATTTTGGAAATTCAATGATGGCATGGGAAGACCCAGTGGAAGCAGCAAGAAAGCTTGCTCCGTATACGTATACAACCCACTTTAAAGATCATATTATCATCGAAGCAAAAGATGGTTATAAAGTGTGCGGTGTTCCGGCAGGACAAGGAAATATCGATTTAGACGAAATCTTTAAAATTATGGTGGAGCATTCCCCATTAACAAGAATTAATATTGAAATGTGCTATCCGTATGTAGCTCAATTTAAAAGGGAAAAAGGTACAGGTGGTGTTTTTGAAGTAGGAGAAGGTGCGTTTAAAGTGGAGAATCCTCCATTTGATCGAAATGTGATCGAGCCAGAAAATTATTACTATCCTGCTGATGAACATTTAGAAGTACTGATTGAAAAACAAATTCAAGGTGCTGAACAATCGATTAAACATGCAGTAGAGCTTAGAGATAAGTATTGTAGATAACGTCAATTTTATTAGAATATTGGCCAAGCGTAGGGTTGATTTCGCCTTGACGTAATGACATATGTTTTATTAAATGACATACTCAATTTTCGGCGATGATTCTGAAAAAATTACAATATTAGGAGGCAATGATGGCTCAGCTATTATTCGAACATATTTATAAAAAATATGATAATGATACAACGATCATAAAAGATTTTAACCTAGAAGTAAATGATGGAGAATTCATCGTTTTTGTAGGACCTTCAGGGTGTGGGAAATCGACAACATTACGTATGATCGCAGGTCTTGAAGAGATTACAGATGGGGACTTTTATATTGATGGAAAGCGTATGAATGATGTTGCACCTAAAGATCGAGATATCGCAATGGTCTTCCAAAATTACGCTCTTTATCCACATATGACGGTTTTCGATAATATGGCATTCGGTTTAAAACTTAGAAAGTATAGCAAAAAAGAGATTGAAGAACGTGTAAAACATGCAGCGGAAATCCTTGGGCTTGAGAATTATTTAGACCGAAAACCTAAAGCACTTTCAGGTGGACAACGTCAGCGTGTGGCATTAGGACGTGCGATCGTTCGGAATGCAAAAGTCTTTTTAATGGATGAACCGTTGTCAAACTTAGATGCCAAGCTACGTGTTCAAATGCGTGCTGAAATTTCGAAATTGCACCACCAATTGCAAACAACAACGATATATGTTACCCATGATCAAATCGAAGCGATGACGATGGCTTCACGTATTGTTGTGTTAAAGGACGGCATCATCCAACAAGTGGGTACACCTAAAGAAGTTTATGATCGACCTGCAAACGTATTTGTAGGAGGTTTTATAGGCTCTCCTGGAATGAATTTCTTTAAAGGAACATTAACAGAAAGTGCTTTTATAGTTGGCGATTGGAAGCTTCAGGTACCAGAAGAGAAGTTAGAGTACTTTAGAAATAACGGATATATGAATAAAGAAATTATCTTAGGTATACGACCAGAAGACTTCAATAATGGTCAAACATCTTTAGACGTATCCGATCAAACGAAAGTAACGGTCAATATTGAAGTATCAGAATTAATGGGATCAGAAACGTATCTCTATTCGAAAAATGATGGTCAATCCTTCGTTGCACGTGTTGACTCCTCAACAGATGTGCATAGCCAATCAAAGATAGACCTTATGGTGAATATGCAGAAAGCTCATTATTTTGATGCTCAAACTGAAAAAAGAATAATTTTATAGATTATTCATTATGGAAGTAGATTTCTATAGAAGAATATAAAAAAGAGGCTAAACAAAACTGGGCAAAACCTAAAAAGCGCGAGAAATCAATTTAGAAACGTTGATTTCTCGCGCTTTTTTGATGTTAAATTCTTTAATTTTGTGTAAAAAAATATGTTTATGTCATAAGCAAAGCAAATGCATGAAGGTAGATGTCGATATTTTTTGAAAGTTGGGTGATAAATTAAAAAAGTTGGGTGATAAATCGATAAAGTTGGTCGATAAACGATCAAAAGTTCTCGATAAATCTGAAAACTGTTTCGTTAAACTCTCAATGCGAACAGAGATACTGTATTTTTTAATATGTTCCGATAAATTGATGAAACATTCCGATAAAATCTGAAATTGTTCCGATAAAACACGAAATTATTCTGATAAATCACTCATCCGCGCTTTGTCGCTGCCGTTACGCTATCGCTCCACTTTCGTCGCAGAGAACTTGTCGCTGCCGTTGCGCCTCGCTCCACTTTCGAGACAGAAAAATGAGCTCCCCACCAGGTATTCTATTGAAAGGCTGAAAGTAAATGACTTTAGAAAAATTCCTTTGATCAAGTGAAGCGGTGCAAACCATCAGTGCAGTCAGATAGTGTTGCATGAAGGTAGATGTCGATATTTTTCGAAAGTTGGGTGATAAATTAAAAAAGTTGGGTGATAAATCGAAAAAGTTAGTCGATAAATCGAAAAAGTTAGTCTACAAACAATCAAAAGTTCTCAAGGTAGTAAATCTCCGGAAATATACTGCTATTAACAGAGAAATAGAGTAAAGAAAATAGAATGACTTAGTCAAACAAGAAAAAAGAGAAATCGAACAGCATCGATTTCTCTTTTTTCTTTAATAGCAGCTAGTTTTATCCTAGCCTCTTTCTTGTGTTGAAAAATAAAATGGTCAAGGAAATCTTTGTGAATGTTGGGGCGCTTTAGATGAAGGTGATTTCAGTTCCAGGCTACTCGCTTTTCCATGGGCGAGCATCGAGCCGCATCCTCCGCTTACGTTGTTGCTGTCGCTTCGCTTTCGCACAGATAAAACAGATTGTTGCTGTCGCTTCGCTTTCGCACAGATAAAACATTGCTGAAGTTTCGTTATATCACTATAAATTAGAGTGATATGCCAGAAGATACATGCTATGTGAAGTAGGTTGATTGGAGTGGAGACTGAGCGACTCCTTGGGGATTAGCGTCGAGGGCACTGAAAAACTCATCAAAATTAAAATTTTTTAACTCAAAAAAAATATCGGGCGCCATTTCATCCTTTTTTAGGAAGGGGTCGTCCGATTTCTTTCATTATTCTTTGCTTTTTTCGTTCATTAGTTTTAAAATTCTCTTCATATTCACGACAAATAGCGTTGCGGCTGCTTGTATTTGCATACCAAATAGACCCGTGGCGTTTGCTTGATTATACCCGTGTCTGTTTTTTATTTCACTATTCTTTGCTTCGATTTTATAGCGTTCTTTTGCCAATTGTTTAAAGGATTCCGTTTCCTGAAACACTTCTTGTTCTATGTGTTCATTTGACAGAAGAGAAACTGAATAACTTTTTGTTTTCGCTCCTTCTTTATAACACCCTTCTTTTAAAGGACAAACTTTACATTTTTCTATATCAAAGAAATATTTTAATTGTGTATTTTGCGTGGAATTCTTACGCTTTTTAATACTTTTACTCTTTGCTAAATGTCCAGCAGGGCACACATATAAATCGGCATCTTTATTAAACTCAAACTTACTTTCTTGCTTCCGTTGACCGTTCGTAATAACAGGATGTAGCCTTGAAATGAGTTGAATCTCTTTCTTTTTTGTGTATAATAAATTCTCTTTACCAGAATACGCTGTATCTCCAAGAATGGTGTTCACTTCTATGCCTGCTTGCTCACTCTTCTCTACTAGCTCTTGTAAATAATTCCCGTCACTTTTTTCACCTGTTGTTACAACTACTGCTGTTATAAGTCTTTCATCACTCATTGCCAAATGTGTTTTATAACCAAAGAAAGGATTCTCTTTAGATTTATAACCGACACGTGCATCAGGATCAGCTGAGTAATTTATTTTAAGCTCATAATCTTCAATAACTTCTTTGAGGACATTTACTTTTTCTTGTACACTTGGTATTTGAGCAATAGCCTTATTTTCTTCTATTATTTGAATGACTTGGTGACAATAGTCCACTTCTTTTTGGATATCTTGAGAAGTCGGTTTAGTGGGAAATTTTGATTTCATTGTTTCATCGAATTGATACACGGCTTTTCGTACCTGTTTTGATTTCTCTTGTAAAAACTCTTTCGGGGACTTCTGTTGGTAGCGTGCCTTCGTATGTGTTGCGTCTACAATCAATGTTTTACTTTTTAAAACACCCTGTGCAATAGCTAGTTCTACGGTTTTGTGAATGAGTAAATCTAACAATTGGACATCTTGTAAACGTAATCGACGGAATTTTGTTAAAGAACTTGCCTCAATAACACCTTCTTCTGGTGCCATATCTAAAAAATATTTAAAGGACATATCATATTTAGAACGTTCTACTACATCAACATCAGAAATATCATAAATTGCCTTAAGTAATAAATATTTGAACATACGAATAGGTGAAATAGCGTAACGACCATTATCTAGACAATATTTAGTCTCTAATTCCTCTAAAACAAAAGTAAAATCAATTAATTCCTTCATTTGACGAAGCATATTATCTTTTGGCACAACTAAATCATAGATTGCCATATGAGGACTAAGAGCAAGCGTTTCTTGTTTGGAAAGCATAAAAAGCACCACCTAAAATGAACAGTATACTAATAATTATAGATGAAAAAGAAAAGGAAGTAGAGAAAAAATTCGCTACTTCCTTTATCTAACCACTTTTTCAGTGCCCTCGATTAGCGTCACAGATGAGACCCTGGAGCGAGCAACGCGAGTGAAGCGGCTCATCGGACGCCCCCAGGAAGCTCTGCTCTGCGCGAAAGCGAAGCGTCAGCGGCCAAAGCGCTCAGTCGGAACGGAAATCAACCCCTCGTTTTGCCGAAGAGCCATACTGTATTTAAAATGAACCTTAATATTATTGAGATAATAGTTTTCAACAACATAAAAAGAGAAAGGTTCTCACTACATCATTACTTTTGTGCAAAATGATTTTATTGAATTAGACCTCTACGTAATGCTTCGGCAACTCCTTGGACACGATTGAAAGCATCAAGTTTGCGAATGGCAGAACGAACATAATCTTGGACAGTAAACTCACTAATACCAATAGATGCTGCCATCTCCTTTGTACTTTCTCCCCAGGACATTTTTTGCAAAACCTCTAACTCTCTTTTACTCAGTTTCTTAGGATTGTTTGAGTAATCGTCTTTGCCGAAAATTTGCCCTAAATGCTCACCGTACAGACCTAAAGAATACATAAGACTATCCTTAACAGTAAAAGTATCTGTACTGCCCATACAAGCATATCCAACTACATGTGAATTGTCACTGAGCGGAACAACAAGCATTTCTGTTGAGACACCATTCGTATATTTTACAGGAATCTCTCGAATTAAATTTGTATCGATATGCTTCGGTTTGCGTTCTTGAATAGCAGCATAAATCGGTGGCATGTTTCGTACATCTTCTCGCCAATCCCTTAAGGAAGAAATCCCTTGCTTGTCTATTCGTAATATACCTTCTCCAACCTTGCTGAGTGTTGAATAGAAATATAGACCTACACGTGAAAATTGGAAAATATCCATGAAACCTCTAACGGCAAGAACTTGCTTATCATCAAGAGAAGTAGCAGAAGAGATCGATTGTATTTGATTTTTAATCGTTGTACTAATAAGCAAAAAGACATACCTCCTCTCACTAAAACTATTAGAATATTCTCATAATATCAAAAATACTGCAGTTTGAAAATGACTAAATTCCTTTTTCCATGTTATTAATGAGGTTTATGTATATATAATGCTGAAATTGTTAATTTGAAACCCCCTATTTTTAGGGATATGTAAAAAGAGAAGAGCAAGTTATGATGAAAATGTAAACCCTTACATTGCGAGGGAGCACGGTGTAAGTGCAGGTATGATGTACATCATTTCCACAGTGTTGACTATTACTTTGAAAAGTAGGTGAGAGAAATGAATAATTCTTTTTCGGAATTTCATTTAAGAACCGCTATCTCAAGTGGAGAAGGTTCAAGGAAGCAACTTTTACAAATGATTCATGGGTTAGGTGGCAAAAGAGTTTTATTAGTAACAGATAAAGGGCTAGTTCAAGCAGGAATTACTAATGAAATCATTGATTTGTTTCAGGGGCCAGATAGTTTTATAGAATTGGTTGGTATTTTTGATGCTATCGAACAAGATGCCAAAGCCCAAAATATTACGAAGGCGGTTCAATTTTTTAAAGATCAGCAGGCAGATACGTTGGTTGCACTTGGCGGAGGAAGCGTGCTAGATGCAGTGAAAGGGATTAAGTGGTTGCTTGGGAAAGAAAGTGATGATATGGAGGGGCTATTGCTAAATAGTGTAAGAGAGTTTCCTCCAGAAGCAAAGCCAAGTAGCGTTCCACACATAGCCATCCCAACTACTGCTGGAACAGGCGCAGAAGTATCGCCAATGGCAGTTATTTTCAATGAAAAATTAGGTGCAAAATTTGTTGTAAGAACACCTTATTTAAATGCAGATATTGCTATTTTAGATCCAGAGTTAACGGTTGGATTGCCTCCTCGGATAACGGCATTTACAGGAATGGATGCATTAACACATGCAATTGAGGGGTACTTTTCAACAACTGCCACACCATTCACAGATTCGTATGCATTGCATGCAGCTCAAATAATTGCAGAAAATCTACCGAAAGTAGTGAAAGATGGGGCCAATGTAAAAGCACGTGAAAATATGCTAATAGCCAGTGCGATGGCAATTACTGCTTTTGGCTTTGGTAATAATGGCGTGCCTGTACATAATATGGCGCATGTCTTTGGAGCAAAATTTAGAATTCCACATGGATTAGCAAATGCTGTTCTTTTACCGAATGTAATGGCTGCCATTCCTTCACTCTATTTGCCAAAAATTAAAGGCTTCGCAAAAGCGTTAGGAATCGAAAATTCATCATCAGATGATTTGGAATGTTTAAGGGAAGTTATTCAGTTCATTCGAGATTTACGCGATGAAATAGAGATGCCAGAAACATTTTCTGAATTCGACATCCAACCTTCCGCGCTAGAGTCAATTGTTCAAGAAGTCCAAAACGATTCAGCTGCAGGAAAGTTTCTGATCCCAGCAGAAATTATTTTGAAGGTAACCAATGAAGTTTCAGCTGTAACATCGCGTAAAGTTGAACAATGATTAGGGAAAAGAGGTGAAGAACATATGCTGGACCCTCAGGCAAAAGTATTTTTAGATACTTTGAAAGGAAGACCGTCAAACTCGACGTTAACGGTTGAAGAAAATCGGGCAAAAAACAAAGAACTTCGCAAACTGGCAGGCCCTACTGAATCTGTAGCAGAGGTGCGTGACTATATGATTCCAGTAGAAGGTGGCGAAATTGGACTGAGGATTTATAAGCCAGAAGGTGAAGGTTTATTTCCTATTTTTATCTACATTCATGGTGGGGGATGGGTTTTAGGAGATCTTGAAACAGTAGATGTGCCCTGTCGGAATATCGTAAATAAAGCAAACTGTATCGTAGTATCTGTAGACTATCGTTTAGCTCCCGAGCATAAATTTCCAACGCCATTAATGGATTGCTATGCAGCGGCAAAATGGGTGTTTGAACATGCACATGAATTAAATGGAGATTCTGAAAAAATAGCTGTTGGCGGAGATAGTGCAGGTGGGAATTTGGCAGCAGCAGTTACAATGATGGCGCGAAAAAGTGGAGAATTTAATTTTGTGTCACAAGTATTAATTTATCCAGTGGTGGATTTCTCTTTTAATACCGATTCGTATAAAGAAAATGGAAAAGATTATTTTTTAACATATGAGAGTATGGTGTGGTTTTCACAAGCATATTTGGAGAAAGAAACGGATAAAGGAAATATTTATGCAGCACCGTTACTTGCAGAAGATTTGACCAAATTACCTCCAGCGTTAGTCATCACAGCAGAATATGATCCTTTACGTGATGAAGGATTAGCATATGCAGAGCGACTAAAATCCGCAGGTGTTCCAGTAACATCGACATGTTATAAAGGCATGATACACGGATTCTTTTGGATGAGTGGAATTTTAGAACAAGGAAAAGAAGCGGTAAATGAGGTTGCTACCTATCTAGCAAACAATTTCAATAAATTAAACGTTTTCGGAAAAGAGGAGATAACATGACCAATACAAATAAGGGAGTAAATGTAGACGCAATTGTTATTGGAGCGGGCTTTGCAGGATTATATATGGTTCACCGTTTAAGAGAAGCGGGATTTTCAGTGCAGGCTTTTGAAGCAGCACCAGATGTAGGTGGCGTTTGGTATGCCAATAGATATCCTGGAGCGAGATGTGACTCAGAAAGTATTATTTATAACTACACATTCTCAGAGGAATTAATTCAGGAATGGACATGGACTTCTAGATTCCCGGAGCAAGCAGAAATTTTAAAATATTTGAGTTTTGTAGCAGATCGCTTAGATTTACGTCGTAGTATTCAGTTTAATACACGCATTGCAGCAGCACATTATGATAAAAAGCAAAAAAAGTGGCTTATTTATACGGATGAGGGAGAGAAATTAACTGCAAAGTATTTTATCACGGGTGTAGGTTGTTTATCTGCCTCGAATATTCCGAACTTTAAAGGCTTAACTAGCTTTCAGGGGCAAGCGTATCATACAGGACATTGGCCACATGAAAAGGTAGATTTTACAGGGAAACGAGTTGGTTTAATTGGGACAGGCTCAAGTGGAATCCAAGCTACGCCAGTGATTGCACAAGAAGCGGAACATCTTACTGTTTTCCAACGAACGCCAGCATATAGTACGCCTGCGAGAAACTATCCGTATGATCCAGAATTTCTGAAACAGGTGAAGGAAAACTACGCTGACATTCGTCAAAAAATTCGCTGGTCTAAAATGGGATATCTTCATACGATTGTGAATGATCGTTCCGCCCTTGAAGATTCACCGGAACAACGTAATGAAGAATATGAAAAGATTTGGGAACGAGGCGGCTTAGGGTTTAGTCAAACGTATAATGATCTTTTAGTCGATGAGGCTGCCAATGAAACAGCAAGTGAATTTATTCGCTTAAAAATTGCTGAAACAGTGAAAGATCCAAAAGTAGCTGAAAAATTAAAACCAAGTTATTACTACTCGGCTAAACGACCAGTATTGGATACAAATTATTACGAAACATTTAATCGTGAGAACGTCACTCTAATTGATGTGAAATCTTCTCCAATTGTAGAAGTGACACCAAAAGGCTTAAAAACTTCTGAGCAGGAACATGAATTAGATATTCTTGTTTTTGCGACAGGTTATGATGCAATGACAGGTCCGTTATTTAAAATTGATATTCGTGGTAAAAACGGTGTATCACTGAAAGAAAAATGGGAAGACGGTACTCAAACAAGAACTTATTTAGGGCTTACAACTGCAGGATTTCCGAATATGTTTATGATTACTGGACCTGAAAGCCCATCTGTACTTTCCAATGTGCCTATATCAATTGAGCAACATGTAGAGTGGATTGGTGATTGCATGGAGCATATGCGTGAGCAAGGGATTGAAACGATTGAAGCGAAAGTAGAAGCGGAAGAAGCTTGGAGTAAGCATTGCTTTGAGTTAGCGCAAAAAACGCTTATGACAAAAGTAGACTCATGGTACACAGGAGCAAATATAGAAGGGAAATCTCGAGGATTCCTCATTTATGTAGGCGGTGTAGGTGAATATCGCAAAATTTGTGATGAAGTAGCTGCTAAAAACTACGAGAGTTTTAACCTAACTCTCAAAACAGAAAAGATACCACTTTCGTAAAATGGTGTACGTTTTTTATGACGTCTATTATGAGCAGAGGATGTGTTAGCTATGTATATTAATGGGAAGTGGATTACGACAGATACGTTGTTTGATGTTCATAATCCAGCAACTGGAGAAAAGGTGGATTCGGTATATTTTGTAGGTGAAAAAGAAACAGAGGACGCAATTAAGGCAGCAGAAAAGGCCTTTAAAGAATGGTCTTCACTTGCCGCAGAGCAACGAAGCTCATATTTATGGAAAATAGTCGAAAAGCTCAAAGAACAAAGAGAAGCATTTGCTCAAATCATTACGAAAGAAATGGGGAAAACCATTCATCATGCGAGGCAAGAGGTTGCTTCAAGTATAGCTTTCTTTCAATGGTATGCCGAAGAGGCTCGTAGAATTTATGGTGATATTGTTCCTGCATCAGCCGCTAATAAACGTATTCAAGTAATTAAGCAACCTGTAGGGGTAGTTGGAGCGATTACACCTTGGAATTTTCCGTTGTCGATGGCTGCGAGAAAACTGGGACCTGCTTTAGCAACGGGCTGCACGATTGTTTTGAAACCGTCTAAAGAAGCGCCGTTATCGTCTATTGCACTTTTTAAAATCTTTGATGAAATTGACCTTCCTGAAGGGGTAGCGAATTTAGTGATGGGTAGTTCCGGCCCTATTGCAAATACATTGATGAAAAGTAAAGCCGTTAAAAAAATTTCATTTACAGGATCTACAGAAGTAGGAAAAGTGTTAATTGGCCAATCCGCAGAAACGGTAAAACGTGTATCGATGGAGTTAGGTGGACACGCTCCGTTTATCGTTTTTGATGATGCAGATCTTGAATTAGCGGTTGATGGACTGATAAAAAGTAAATTCGGTTCTAATGGCCAACAATGTGTTTGTCCAAATCGTATTTATGTACAAGAAAAAATTTATGATGAATTTTCGGAAAAGTTAAATAAAAGAGTTCGAAATATTCAGGTTGGTAACGGATTAGATGAAGGAAATGACATGGGACCTTTAATCAATGCGGAAGCACTTGAAAAAGTTCACGAACAAGTTGAAAATGCGGTGGGGTTAGGTGCTAGCATTTTAAATGGCGGAAGAAAATTATCGGATGGTCAGTATGCTCAAGGATATTTTTATGATCCAACAGTTTTAGCTAATGTTACAGATGACATGCTAATCGTAAAAGAAGAGACATTTGGGCCTGTTATTCCATTGATTAAATTCCAAACAGAGGAAGAAGTAATTCAACGAGCAAACGATATTGAATATGGATTAGCTTCGTATTTTTATACTACGGATTTATCCCGCAACTATAGGGTTTCTGAACAATTGGACTATGGGATGGTTGGGGTGAATGATGCATTACCATTCGCAGTTCAGGCACCATTTGGTGGTGTAAAAGAAAGTGGAATGGGCCGAGAAGGTGGCAAGTACGGCTTAGAGGATTATTTAGATATCAAGATGATTTCTGTGCAAATTTAGGATTACTACTAAAATCTGTTCTTGAAAGTAGGTTGAAAAGCACATTCTTTTGTGGGAGGTCACGTCCTCCCGTAGCGGAATGTGCAGTCAAGTACATATTTTGGTGAAGAGCCCAAATTTCAAAATAATAGCTTTATATAAATTTATTCCACGAAATCAAAAAGTGGAATTACCACCTTTTTTTCCGTGACACAAAGTTTTTACTAACCATGTAGGAGGAGTGCTTATGCGGTGGATTGTACTCGGTATTCTGTTTTTGGGGTTTTTAATTAACTTTGCTGATAAAAGTGTAGTTGGTCTGGCCTCGGTACCCATAATGGATGAATTAGGATTGTCCTATGCGCAATGGGGCATCATTGGCAGTAGCTTTTTTTGGATTTTTCCTATTGCTGCCATTGTAATTGGTGCACTGACAGATAAATTCGGCTCTAAAAAAATGATTACCATTATGCTATTAGTATGGTCTGTGCTTCAATTTGGAGGCTATGTGATTGTTGGATTTTCTACACTTCTGTTGTATCGCATTTTACTTGGTATGGCTGAAGGCGGCTATGCACCAGCCTCTTTACGTCTACTATTCTCTTATTTTCCAACTGAAATGCGAGCGAGGGTTACGACTATTTTTACATCAGGTGCAACAATTGGAGCTTATGCTGTTGCACCGATAGTTGTGTTTTTAATTCAAGCATTTGGTTGGAGACATACATTTGCCATGATGGGGGTAGCTAGTCTCGTATTACTTATTTTATGGGTGTTTGTTGTGCCTAAAAAGAGTCCAACACTTTATGAAGAAGTAGAAGTAGTAGAAACACCAAAAAACAAAGTGACGTGGGCAGAATTATACCCAGTATTATTGTCTAGAACATGCTTATTTACACTCTTTGCAACGTTTGGTTATTTCTGTTTATCTAGTTGGATGCAAATTTGGATGCCTTTATACTTTACACAAGTTGTTAAATTGTCTGAAATGAATATGGCATACTCTACGTTGATGATTGGTGGATCATCTGTATTTATCGCCTTCTTAATGGCATGGATTTCTGACAAAGTGTTTAAGAAAACTAAGAGTATTCGTAGAGCACGTGTTGGTGTAACAGGGGCTGGAATGTTAGTAGGTTCTGTATTCTTCGCTTCACTTTATTTTATTCATTCACCAATATGGTCGGTTATTGCAATTAGTTTAGCGTATGGCTTAGGATACCTTATACTTTCAACATCACATATTATTATGAGTCATCAACTGCCAGAACGTACTTCAACTTTATCAGGTATTATCGTGGCATTCCAAAATGTAGCTGCGGCAATAAGCCCAATTTTAACAGGCTTTATTATTGAAATGGTTGGGAAAGACCATTTAGCACAAGGATTTAACTATTCATTTTTAATGGTTGCAGGAATTATTTTTATTGTAGCTATCTTGTTTATTGCTTTAGTTCATCCGGATCGAAAAAAAGCAGACGTGCAAGAAGCTGTAAATTAAAAATTTGCAAGATACGAGGAGTGGGGATATGGAATTTACAGAAAAAGTTGTGTTGATTACAGGTGCAGCTGGAGGTATTGGTAAAGAAACTGCTAAACTATTCGCTTCTCACGGAGCAAAGCTAGTATTGGTTGATTTGGATAAGAAAGCGGTAGGTGCACTTGTCGATGAATTGCAGCTAGAAGATTATTTAATCCAAGAAGCAGATGTTACAAACGAACAGCAAGTAGCAAATTTTGTGCAAAATACAAAAGCTAAATTTGGAAAAATAGATGTATTTTTTAATAATGCAGGCATAGAAGGAAAAGACGCTTCTATTATCGAAACAACTGCTGAAGATTTAGATAAAGTTCTAAATGTAAATATTAAAGGTGTTTTCTTTGGCTTAAAACATGTGTTGGCGCTGATGGTGGAACAGGGATATGGCAGTGTGATCAATTCAGCGTCTATTACAGGGCTTCGAGGTGCTAGAGGACTTGCACCATATTCAGCATCCAAACATGCAGTTATCAGCTTATCAAAATCAGCAGCATTAGAAGTTGTAGATGCTGGAGTTCGTGTAAACGCTATTTGTCCTGGCTATGTAGATACACGTATGATGCTTGCCATTGAAGAAGGTAAAGCGTCTGGACAAGCACAGCAATTAAGAGCAAAGACAATGGAGAATGTCCCAATGAAACGTTATGCGAAGCCAGAAGAAATAGCTAATCTCGTGTTATTTTTAGCCTCAAATGCGTCCTCCTATATTACGGGAAGTCATTACGTGATTGATGGCGGTCTTCTAGCATAATAATGGCTCATCACCAACTTTTGGTGATGAGCCATTATTAAACTCTGAGAAATATTTTTTCTTAACAGTCAACTGTGTCATTATTTTCTATACATATTTGAATTTGACAACTATAAGATTCTGTATTAAAGAAATCGTTATATAACTCCACTTCCATGAAGCTTTTTACCTTTAAATTATGCTCTTTTACATATTTAATTATTTTATTTCGACGCTCCTCTTCATTTTCTTTCCTATAAGCTATCGTTAAATACTTTCCTTTTGGTAATATTTTTATATTTTGTTCAGCTTCTAAAGTGGCATTTCCTTGAAGTCTACTAAAAACATACATTGGTACTACATTCGACTCTGCCTTAACGTTGTAGAGGATTCCTCTTTCAAGTGACATTTTTCCGCCTTTATCTTGAATGATTTTTTCTAAGTCTGAATAGTATAGTAATTCCTGCAAACTTCCTACTTCATCACAAGGGGCTACAACTACAGCACGCTGTTCAAGGAACTGAATAGAAATCTCATCATTCATTAATAGTTCCTTAGAAGTCTCTACCTTCGTATTTAAGTTATCAATGGTTTGGATGACTTCCTGCATTTTCTTTATTTTTTCTGCGGCTTCACATTTTTTTAATTGTAAAAATGCTAGTAATTCATTCGTATCACAATTCTTAAAAATATCTTGAAGTTCGACGATACTTGTGTTTAACTCTCTACAGCTTTTAATAATATCTATATGAATAAATTGATCTATAGAATAGTATCTATAACCTGTTGCTTCATCAATATTTTTTGGAATAAGAATCCCCACTTTGTGATAATATCTTAACGCTTTTATTGTAATGTCTTTCATTTTCGAAACTTCGCCAATAGAAAATAAATGTTGCATCTTAATCACTTCCTTTATATTTTTCCAGTTTTTTATCCAATGTAATTAAATTAGAAGGCTCTGATTCGCTGTGAGCGAGCGTCGGGCCGCTTCCTTCACTAGGCACGTGCAGGGTCTCGTCTGTCTCGCTTTCCAGCGGGAGTTAAGTAGCCCTACGCTAGAATCAGTTAAAATAGGAATATATTAGCTCTTCACCATAATGTGTGGTTGATTTCTTTGATAGAAAGAGCTTGTTTTTCGATAAAAGCCCAAAAAGTTTCGATAAAGAGCGATTTTGTTTCGATAAATCTTCAAAGTATTCCTTGCGCTGAGACAACTTTTTTTGGCTCTTCGGCAAAAAAACGAGTGGGTGATTTCCGTTCCGACTGGGCGCGTCCGATGAGCCGCTTCACTCGCGTTGCTCGCTTAGGGTCTCATCTATGACGCTAATCCCCAAGGAGTCGCCCAGCCAGAACGAAGATCAACTAATACATGACATATGTTTTAACAAATGTCATCCACAACTTTTGGTGATGAGCCAATATATTAGCAAAACAAGAAAAACCCTTTCATCGCTCAATTATAAATCTATTTTTTTCCTAATCAACACGCCTGATATTTTTCCGTACAGAATCGTTGACTCTCCTCTTAGGGGAGACGTTAATATCATAATATAAGGTATTCGCAAGAAATACTAAATAAATTTACTTATATAACAGGGAGTTTTTAAACATGGAAAAAGTAATATACAGAAGTCTAGTTAAAGAAGATTATGAATCCGTTAAAGAATTGATTGGTGAAGCATTTGGTTTCAACGAATTTATTAAGGATAAGAAATTTTTAGATTCTGTATTAACCATCTATCTTCAAGGTTGTATTTTAGAAAGCTCATTTAGCAAAGTAGCAGAAAAAGACAATAAGGTGATTGGTATTATTTTGGGTGATTCAAAAAAAGACAAAAACCGTTTAAAGAAAGCTCATAATATTTTCAGCCTTGCCACTTCCATGCTTAAAGCACTTATGACTAATAAGGAAAATAAAAAATTCATGAAAGAGTTTGGAAAGGTTCAAGAGGCATATAAAGAGCTTATAAACGGAAAAGAAAATGATTTTCAAGGTTGTATAGAATTATTTATTGTATCGGGGGAATCAAGAGGTCTTGGGGTTGGGAAGGCTCTAATGAATCATCTGTTTAATTATATGGAAAGTATGGATGTAAAATCTTTATATTTATATACAGATAATAGATGTAACTATGGATATTATGACAGTCAAAACTTCGATCGTATAGATGAAAAAGAAATTCAATTTGATAAAACGAAAGAAAACCTTAACGTATTTTTATATAGTTATGATTTTTAACTAGAGGCGTTAATGTACCGGACATTGCGCTTAGGGCCAATGTCAACCAGTTATACTTATCCAAACTATATAAAGCATAAAACAAGCGCACACCACATGACAGGTGTGCGCTTGTTTTCGCTTACTTTGTGAATGGTAGCTACGAGTTGCTGTTTGTGAGAGATTTTTTTAAGAATCCCTTGTGTGCAGTACGATAATGTAACTTCAAAAAGAAAAAACTTTTATAGCATTTTATTCAATGGCCCTTACGAGAATAAAGATTCAAACATATGATAAAAAGATTCAAAATTCATAAGAAAAGGAGAAACGAATGAGTAAATGTGAAATTTTTGATTATATTATTATTGGAGCGGGCACTGCAGGTGGAATTATAGCAAAAAAGCTTACTGACGATAACTGTACATCTGTATTAGCACTCGAAGCAGGTACAAATTTAACGAAGCAACTTAGTAGTCCCTCGATAGAAGACGCACTGAATTTTGCGAATGATAATAAGTTTTCGTATAATATTTTATCGAAAACAGAGCAAACGCTTGGTCGTCAATTAAGATTAGCAGGTGGTAGAGCAATCGGTGGCAGTTCATCGCATAATGCGATGTATGCCGTACGAGGCAGTAGAGAGTTATATAATGAATGGGCAAGTTTAGTAGGAAATCAGTGGGACTATCGAAATATTACTCCACTATTTAAAGAAAATGAAACTTATACAGGAGCTTCACAAAATCCAAATCAGCGGGGAACTGACGGTCCTATCTTTATCCGACAACAAATTACTCCTGCAAGAGGATTAATCAATACACTCGCTCAGGCATCTTCTGATGTATTAAACATTCCGATTGCTAGAGATTATAATACTGGGATAAGAGATTGTACATTTTTAAAATCTCAATTTTTACAACAAGAAATAGAGGATGAATTTGTTCGTTCCTCAACAGCTACAGGATATTTAAATGAAACGATTGTTACACAGGGCAATCAAGTTGACTCTGATGAGTTTGGTGTTGATGGAAGGAAATTAATTATTTTAACGAAAACAACGGTAAATAAAATCCTCCTTCAGAAAAAAGGCGAAGAGTACGTTGCATATGGGGTGGATTTTGTACGAAATGGTAATTCTCAAATGGCATTTGCGAGAAAAGGTATTATTGTGGCAGCAGGCGTTTTCTCTCCTACTATTTTGCAACGCTCAGGGATTGGCAAACTAGAGGATCTAGAAGTTGCTGGTGTACCAGTTCTCATTGAAAATGAGCATGTTGGGCATAATCTTCAGGCACATCATGCAGTGGGGATGGGTGTAGAAGTTAGAACAGACCGACTGTTACCAATATTATTTGCAGATCCGAATGAACCCATTGCATTAGGCGCCTTTAAAAAAGTAACTGGACCTGGCCGTAATATTCAAATACTAGGCGTTCCATCGCCACTCTTTGTACCAAACCAAGATGTACTCATTAATAATTGGGAATTCAATATTAATAATCTAAGTAACGTAATGAGTTTTGGTCTTGTCAATTTAAACCCCAAAAATCGAGGTGAAATTGTCATTGCTCACAGCGATCCAGAGGCGACACCAACACTTCAATTTAACCCACTAGATAATGACGACGACCTTAATTTCATCATCGATCAATATATTGAAGTTTATAATATTGTACAAAGAGCTAAACAGTTAGATCCAAAAGGTATTTATCGTACTGTGTTTCCAGATGAAGCGATTTTTAAGTTAACAGATGAAAATGAAAAACGAAGTCAACTAGCTAATTTTGCGAAAGCCTCCTATATTAGTTTTGAACATTATGGCGGGCAATGTAAGATGGCAAAATCGATTCAAGATGGCGTTGTTGATGGGTTTTTAAATGTATTCGGAACAAAAAATTTAAAAGTAGCAGATCTTTCAGTTTCACCAATATTACCTGATGGAAATACAACCCTTGCTGCACAAATGATTGGCTTAAATGCTGTGAAATTCATTCAAAATGAACAACAAACGGATACGATACAAGATTATGAATTCCAATTTTTTATGGACAAGATTGAATAATTTTCATTGAGGACACTTAATGGGTGTTTAGTAAAAAAATATTGTACCGTAAAGAAGAAGCCAAAAAGAATTTATGGATATTAGTAAATCATTGAAAATTTACGATATTAATAATAGAACCAAAAGTCTATCTGTTAATAGGTAGGCTTTTTATGTATTTCATTAGGTGTATTGTTTCACCATTTTTATCCATTCTGATTTACTTGAAGACGCTGATTTCTGCTAAAGGCTACTCGTGTTCATGCGGGCGAGCAGTCGAGCCGCTTCCTATGCTACGTTGCTGCTGACACTTCGTTTTCGCGCAGATAAGCATTGTTGCTGTCGCTACGTTTGCACTTCGCTTTCGTACAGAAACATTCGCTTCATGCGGGATCTTGTCTGTCTCACTTTCGCTACGCTACAATCAGTTAAAAAATGATGTGTTGTTGTTTTAAGTTGTAGAGGAGAAAGGGGATAAAGTAGTTCTTTCTCCTGTAAATCTAAAAAGAAAAAAGAAAGAAAATGCGATCATCTCTTTTGCTAATTGTAGATGGTGAAATATCTTATCAAGCGTGTTGATTAGGAAAAAAATAGGTTTATTATTGAGTGGTAAAAGGATTTTTTTGTTACCACTTCGCCAATATATTTCCATTTTAACTGATTGTAGCGTAGGGCTACTCGACTCCCACGGGAAAGCGAGACAGACGAGACCCTGCACGGAGCAGAGCGGAGGAAGCGGCTCGACGCTCGCCCGCAGGAAGCCTTGCTCTGCGCGAAAGCGAAGCGTCAGCGACAAATGTTTTATCTGTGCGAAAGCGAAGCGTCAGCAACAAAGCGAGTAGCCCGTAGCGGAAATCAGCCTCTTTGAATGTATAAAAATGGTTAATCAACACGCCTAATATCTTATATCAAAAAGGTTCGTCAATTGTTGGCAATCCTATTGCACTTCCTGTAACCGAGAATAATATTGCCTTATCAAGAGGATACAAGCGTTACTTGTGCAGAAGAATTAAAGATTAAGCAAGTAATCATTATTTTGTTGGATAATGCAATGAAATATAGCCATGATAAGATACAGATTTATTTAGATAAAAATGCCCAATATGCCATTATACGTGTAAAAGATTATAGTATTGGAATCCTTCAAAATGAAATGAATATATTTTTGAACGTTTTTATTGAGTGGAAAAACAAGAAATCGAGAAACAGGAAGAACTGGTGGATAAGACTTTAAAAAAAATAATAAAGGACGGCAATCCATGGGCGATGTTACAGCATATATCGATCAGTTTGGATATATTGTGTTATTTACAGCACTTTTACTAGAATTACTCGCACTCCCATTACCTGGAGAAGTGCTTATGAGTTATACTGGATTTCTTGTTTACAAAGGAGATTTAAATTGGATATTAAGCATAGGAATAGCTGGTACTGGATCTTGTTTAGGGATGACCATTTCCTACTGGATAGGTTATAAATTAGGAAAACCATTCTTTGAAAAATACGGTTATCGTGTTCATTTAGGGCCAAAACGATTAGAAAATACATCTTTGTGGTTCAGCAAATACGGCAATAAGCTCTTGGTTATCGCCTTTTTTATACCTGGAATTAGACATATTACAGGGTACTTTTCTGGGATTACCAGACTTCCCTATAAAACCTATGCTATTTTTGCCTATACTGGGGCATTCCTTTGGGTGACAGTATTTATTTCACTCGGTAAAATATTGGGGCCACAATGGGAGATGTTTCACAGTTCAATTAAAAAATACCTCATTATTGGTGGAATAGCTATTGCCATTATTATTATCGTTTATTTCCTATACAAAAAAAACAAAACATTCATTATAGAGTCGACCACTAAATTATTAAACATAACTTTGACAATATTCCAGACGAAAAGGAAAGTTGCATTTCTATTAGCACTGACTTTAATACTGACTTTAGGACTAATCATTTTAATGATAGGAATGATAGAGGACTTCCTAAGCAATGAATTTACCACTTTTAATCAGGTTGTGGGTATGTTAATGCTGTTAATTTTCAACCAAAATTGGTCAGAGGCTATGCACATATTCTCATTAATGGGTTCGAGAATAGTTCTTTGTATCGTGATTATTTTTACTCTATTTTTGATTTTATTGAAGGGGCAAAATAAATTAATGGAATTAAGCTCTTTTTTGATAGTTCTTGTTGGGGGAGAGCTGTATGAAGAAGGTTTAAGAACAATTTTCCAAAATCATTTTCCAAACGAGCAAACTCTAATGAATTTTATCATCTATGGTTTCGCAAGTTATATTGTTGTTCGTTCTGTTGAAAGTCGATGGATTCACACCTTCGTTCCAGTTACTGGATTAGTTGTATTAATACTAATCGCAATCAGTCATTTGTATTTTAACGATGAACTTCCAAGCGATATTACTGCTGGTTTTGTTTTTGGTGGAGTTTGGTTAGGTTTAAATATACTTTTACTTGAAATATGCCGATTACTAAGAAGTATAGATAGGCATCAAGCAAATACAAAATAGAGGATATCGGGAGTAAAAAATCGATTTATACAAAGAAAGGAAAGAAGGTAGAGCAGTAACAAAAGCTTGGGCGGATAAAATAACTTTAGATGCAATGAATGAATAGAGGCTGGGACAAAACTGGTCAAAACCTTGAAAAGCGCGAGAAATCAATACGTTGATTTCTCGCGCTTTTTTGATGTTGAATTTTGCCTTGAAAATATACTTATGTCCCAGCCGTAATTCTAAAAAGATTTTCTTTTATACGTAATTTATTTTATCACTTATTTAATAATCTGTTTATTTTTTTAGAAAAGTTCATACATTGTTTTTCTTATTTAATACTGGTATAATTTTGGGAAAATTCAAATAAAAGGGCTCGTTACCAAAAGTTACGGATGACATACGTTATGGTGATGATATCCATATAAAAAGAGTAGTTACATCGGGGGGACCGATCGATTTGCTTAAACGAAAAATCTGGAGCAAAATTTTATGCTCTATGTTAGTGTTAATGATCTTGACTTCATTTCCATTAAACAGCACAGGTGGCGATGAAAATAAAATATCTGAACCTAGCGAGAGAGTTTCTCTAGCATTACCGAATTCCACACAATTACATTTGGAAGCCAATGGTTTACTACTACAAAAAACAACAAGTTCCAATAAAACGTATATTCGTTCAATGGATCAAACAACGGTTTATGATCTATTTGAAGATGGGGAAAACTTAGGTTCTATCAAGGTTACTGTTCGAGAAATCGATAATGGGGATTTCTTCATTTTCACTCAATTACAAAATAAAAGCAGCAAAGGGTATAGTGCTTCGATATCGTACCCTATCAGCGGAAATGTACAGTATGATTTGATAGATTTTGAACGACAGGAAATTCAACATGAGCACGATAATGTATCAGGTGTAGATCCAACCACCTATCCTATCGGTCTGTTAAAAGTAAACGAAAACGAAAACGAAAACTTAGTTACTAATATGATGATAAGCAGAAACTACGTAACGAAAGAACTGATAAAAAAGTATGAGAACGGTGACAAGAGTGTGGTTCGGGAGTTGACGAGTGAAAATAAGAACTTGAATTTAATTAAAGATAATAATGGACTTACTGTAACACTTCCACTTCACTCAGTAGGAAATGATTTATCTGAAAACTGGGTGTTAGTGGCACAAGAGCCTCTGTTTAAAAAAGAACAAGCTCTCGATGAATGGATTAGTCAAAGTACCAAACATTACAAAGAAATTAACAAATGGTATACAGCCGAAGGGCCTTATACAAAACTCCCGTGGTCGATCGAACCGGAAACTAAGTTAGGATATGGGCGAAATCTAGTGAGGGTTCAAGATAAGAAAGCATTAAATTACTATGAAACTACACAGGAGCGATACTTCTACGATTTGCTATTAAATTCTATTGCTAACTTATTTATTTTTCAAGGAGATAAAAAAGGGTTATGGGAAACGGAGTATACGAGTACGTGGTTGAAAAAAGATTACGGAATCAATGCTCCCTATATCGATACTAGGCATAACGAAAAAATCGCGTTATTCCTAAAAGAAGCTGGGAACATTCTTGACATCAAAGAGCTCAAAAACTCGACCATCATCTATGCGGATTTCTTGGTCAATCAGGCGAAAAACGGAAACATAATAGAAGTTCCCAAAGGTGGTTACCTTGTGACTGATTATTATTCTCCTCAGCAGGCAAAGAAGACACATGTATCTTTAAATCATGCTTTAGGAGAAATGAATTTTTTACTAGAAACCTATCAACAAACAAAAGGAGAATCCTATATAGACGTAGCCAGAAATATGAGAAGGGGCGTTGAAAGCATCGGAGAAAAATGGTTACGAGAGAATGGGGATGTGTGGTATCAAGTGAATGGTGATTTCACATTTGAAGGAACCGATTATCCTCTCTTGACTTTAGAAGATTTACTGAAGTCTCAACAAACTTGGGAGGCAGTCGGAGAAAAACGAAGTGAAATATTTGATCGTCTCATTCGCTCGAAAACACAATATCTTGTGGAAAGCAAACAGGAAATTCTTCGACCGGTAGCAATTTCTCTCATCAACCAAGGATTTGGGGATATCATAGAAGGATACAATAATATTCCTAAGTTCTAATAAAACCCATTAAGGCTATTCTTACTCTATAAATGGGGGTCGTGATTGTTTGACAATAAAGGAAGAAAATGACCAATATTTTTTATAAAAATCAATCTTCATACTATTATATAAGAGCAGGCGTGTTGATTAGGAAAAAATAGGTTTATTTTGATCGATGAAAGGGTTTTTCTTGTTGCTATTTAGTATCGAGCCCCAAAACAGAATCGCTAAGCTACTTTCGTTCGTTTTATAGGAATACTTTGAAGATTTATCGAAACAAAATCGCTCTTTATCGAAACTATTTGAGCTTTTATCGAAACAAAATCTCATTTTATCGAAACTATTTGGGCTTTTATCGAAATACAAGCTCTTTCAATCAAAGAAATCAACCACATGTTATGATGAAGAGCTTGTAGCGTAGGGCTACTCGACGCTCGCTCGCAGGAAGCCTTGCTCTGTGCGAAAGCGAAGCGACAGCAACAAATTGTTTTATCTGTGCGAAAGCGAGTAGCCCGTAGCGGAAATCAGATCCTTCTAATTTAATTAGGGTGGATAAAAATGGTTAATCAACACACCTGATATAAGAGTCCATTTTGATTAATTCTTTAAAAATGGATTCTTTTTATTTATCTCAAAATGCACGTGACATTGACCAAAAGGTGTTACTAGAAAAATAAAAATCCCCTGTGAGTGTATACCCAACTTAAGGTTTAAATCAAATTCAATAAAATTCTTCCTGATGCAGTCTCATAATCGATTACTCCTGAATTTTACCAATATCTTATTGACCTAATAAAAATTTAGCTGTATTGATTGACCCTCCCCTTACAGGAAACATTATATTTATAACAGGAGGGAGGTGATTGTTATGTTGACAATTGGTGAGTTTTCAAAAATATCACATCTCACATTGAAAACTCTTCGCTACTATGATGAAATTGGACTTTTAAAACCTGCTTTCATAGACGCTAAAAATAACTATCGTTATTATAATATTTCTCAATTAGAAACAGCTTTATTGATTGCTCGCTTAAAAAGCTATTTATTTTCGTTAGAAGAAATTAAGGTTATTTTAGCTAATTGGGAGGATACCGAACTTTTTAACTCTAAAATGAAAGCGAAACAACAAAATCTGACACAACAGATTACATTTTATTCTTCGTTGTTAAAAAAATTAAAGCTTGATATTCAACTGTTAGATGAAGAAAAAAATATCATGGGTTATTTAGATCAGATTGAGATTAAACTTGTGGATCACTTAACCTATAATATATTATCTCAACGAAAACAAATGAATACTGCTGATTTTCTAATGCACTTTAATGAGTTGTTTTGTAAAATTATGTTTGAAAAATTATCAGCTATTGCAAAGCCACTTGCTATTTTCCATAGTTCAGAATATGAACCTGAAAATTATGATATAGAAATGGCGATTCCCCTTGCAATGGCCACAAATGAAACAAAAGTGTTTAATCCTGGTCTTTGCGCAATGGCTGTGCTTATTGGCTCTTACGATGATTTACCTTCTATTCATACAAAGCTGCATGTTTGGATTGAGGAAAATAACTATAAACTGAACGGTGCTCCGTTTGAAGTTTATCAAACGGACCCTATAGTACACCGGAGGAGAGTAATATCATAGAGGTATATTTTCCTATAAAGTAAAAAATGAAGGAGCGTCTTGCAATGTATGGTATAAAAAAGTCAACGATAAAAGAAAAAATCTTGATATTAGTTGCTGAGATTATCTATTTAATCATTGCCTATTATTTGCTTTTCATTACATATGACAAATCAGGCATTTCACTTGGACTTTTTATTGCTTTAATTATTACAGCTTTACGATTAACAGCTATGATGTTTATATGGTTGCCTAGGGGGATTGCATGGCAAGAAGCCATCATGAACAGTATAGCTTTTGGGATTTATTATTTAGGTTTCCCCATTTTAATGATTACTAGTAATCAGGATCCAAACGTAACAGTACTTATTGTAGGCTGGGTATTATTTTTAGGTGGCAGTATGTTAAACACAGTTTCAGAGTTACTTAGAAAACCTTTTAAAGACAATCCTGAAAACCAAGGTAAACTATATACAGATGGATTATTTAAATATGCAATTCATATTAATTATCTTGGAGATTGTCTTTGGGTACTAGGTTTAGCGCTAATCTCCAACAATATTTATAGTTTGCTTATCCCTCTAAGCTTATTCTTAGTATTTGTTTTTGGCTATATTCCAAAATCTGATGACTACTTACAAAACAAGTACGGAGAACAATTTACAATATATAAACAGAAAACTAAAAAACTTATTCCTTTCGTTTGGTAAATAGTAGCATGGGAATGAAGGGTTCATCACTTACATTAATTGCAATTTACGTAATTTTTTTCATGAGGGAAATGAAACATTGAGTTATTCATTAGAGTTTTCACCAACTGGTGGTTTTGAAAAGCTTAATCGCAAATTAGAGGAAATGTCGTATATTTCTGACGGATACGGTTGGACCAATTACATTTTTGATAAATTTAAACAAGAAAAAGTTACTTTTAAAGAAGTCATTGAAAGTGATTCTGAATCTGAAACTTGTGTTTTGATAACGTTTAACGAAAACGATTTTAGAATGCTACTGCAAAAAGTATCTCTTTATGTCAGAGAGCTTTCGCTAACGAAAATTAGTGATAACTGTGAAGAAAATACAAAAACCATGATAATCAGCCGATTTTGGAGTCACGAAGATGAAGACGATGAAATATGCAAACCTGAGATTATGTTTAGAAGACCACGCGTGGACTATAGAATTAGCGAATATATATGGTCTTTTTTGGAAAGCACTCTGTTGATGGAAAAAAGGATTTTGCAAAAAAACAGTATGGCGATAACCTTGTTTATGGGGCCGATATACAAACGTCATAAGTTCTTTTATGATTCCGCATACAACACAGAGACCAAAAAGTTCCGCCCAGCGATGAGGGGAAGTAAACTGAAGGATATCAGTATATCATGCAGTTATAATGGTTTTAATGAAAAAATGTCGCCCGCAGAATATGCAGATATTGTTTATGATATGTACTGTTCATTTTTAGTAGACAGTTATAAAAAAATAACAAAGGAAGAATGTGATGAGTTAAAAGGCATGATCGATTTTGATGTCATCCATTCGTTTGAATTTCCTGCGACTTTTGATAATCAGAAGTACTGTGCAGATGGAGGCGGATATGGTGGCAGAACTGTAAATGGAATTGTGGATGAAAAGGCTGTTCCCTATAATTATCGAGAAGCCTACATTAACCAGTTTGGAAAATAACTATACCGAAAAGAAAGCGGGAGCTTGCGGAAAATGCATAAATGATTGCAGATGAGCTGTTATAACTCAACTTTCGCTAAATTTGGAGGTTTTATGAAAAACAAGAATTTGATTTGTCGAAAACAAGGTGCATATTCCGAAGCATTAACAAGAGGGAATACATACCAAGTAATTGATATAAATAATGATAAAGAAATGGTTCGTATTAAATGTGACAATGGACGAATAAGATGGTTTCCATTATACCTTTTTAATATGAATAGTGAGGACGTCATAGATTTAATAAGCTGGAATTTTGATGATGAAGTATCAAATGACGCTAATGAAACAAATTGGATAGAAATAAGTTTGAAAATGAGTGACGGAAGTGAAAGATGGTGTATTCTTTATACTCCAGAACGGTTAAGAAACTGTTTACAACAGCCAAACGTATATCCAACAGGACTTCACATAAAGCATATGATCGTTGTTAAAAGTTACAATGTAGAGGATATACAGAGTGTTTTGGACTATCTTAATCAGGAAGACGAGTTGATTGGTGCAACATTACCACTATAGCAGTTCTTATTGAACTAACGAGGGTTTGACTTCAATAAGAAGTAAAACCTGTTTTTATTTATATTAAAGGTGCAAATTAGGGAAAGAAGATTATAAAAAGCTGATTAGAATAAAAAAAACTACGCCAATGATACGAGTTGTTTTTCGTTTATTTAATTTGATGTTATTGAAATAGGACTTTTAGTTTCAGTATCAAATATTGGGCTCGTCAAACACTTTTAGGAGCTTGCTAATATAGGTTAATACTCAAAGCTGAAGCTGTTTAGTCACTTTCATAACGGTTGAAAATACATATGGTACAGATACAAAGAAATCTAACCCACCACATTTTTCGGGCGCAACTTCCATGCATTTTCCGATCTACTTCCCGAGTAGGCGGTCAAAGGTTTGGTGTTATTCCGTTGGCCACTTGTTGTTGTTTAGCAGATAAAGAACCTTTGAAATAAAATCTTCCTTTAAAGCCAAACTAAATCGTGTTTTTGCCATCACTGTACTTTTTGATGCCCAAATTTGGTTTGTTGGGTGCATCTTGCCATAGTGTTTCTAGTGGGGGATCGAGTTGGTCTTTGATTTCTGCTTGTTTCGTAAGCCAAGCGTCTCGTTCTTCTTTTGACTTTCGTCCATTTTTTGGGGTGGTACCGCCTCTTTTTTTCATCAGTATACTTCAGTTGAAATTACGCTTCGGTTTATCGAATACGTGGTAGATAGCAAAACAATTCGTTTCGTAACAGGTAAAGGTATTCGGGATTGTTCTCTATTTTTGTTATTGGATATTTATGTTAATATTAATTTGTACTTAAGCTAACCGCGAAGTTTATTTCAATAAAAAATTTTATATATTGATTTCCTATAATCTTATCTGAAAAGAAGGGAAAATGATTGAGCCAAAAAAATCAAGATAGAAAACAGATGCAAAAAAAGATTCAAGTTTTATATAGAAAGATAAAACAGCAGCAGAAAGAAGATAAAGATGTCAATAAAATTGCAATAGTCATTGTAAATATTTGCGCAGTATTAGCTATTTTAGTACTTATCTTATACTATTGGTAGATTCAATTGAAAAAAGAACTCCGAATAAAGAAAACCTAGGGAGATTTTAGTCTTCCTAGGTTTTCATTCATATTATTTATCTGTTTGTTCTTGCTTCTTTTTCAAATACTCCGCACGTATTTTTTCAAGTTGCTGCTTTTTATCAAATTGGGCAGGCTTGTGTTTTTCATGATACTTTGTCACAGCTACCTTACCTTTGGTATCCAATTGATATTTCCCCACTTTGTTCACCTACTTTTCTTGTCCTTGAAGAAAATCTATTCTACAAATATAATATACCTTATTTTACTGAAGTAAACCTTATTAGTGTACTGCTAACCTTGCATATATCCGTAAAAACATTAAAAACAAAGTAAGCCCGAAATATAAAAAGAAAGCGTCCCTTTTCGGTACACACGACGAATGGTCAGAAAAGCTGTGGTCGTCTTTTCCTTGGGATTTTGTATAGGTTAATGGCACATAGAGCAACAGTTAAGAAGAGCTTATTAATGAAACGGAAGTGGGGAAGCAATTATCAATTACGCCAAGGTGAAATTGAAAAACTTAAATCCTCTTTTTCAGAACCGAGTATAAAAACTCAGCATCTTTTCCGACTCCACAAATAAGTGCCGATCCTCTTTGATGTTGCCACGGTAGTCCGATATAATATAACCCTTGTATTGGACTCAAACCTCTTTTATGAAGAGGAAAACCATTTGCATCTAAAACTCCCTCTATGTCTATCCATTTGTAGTCAGGAACAAATCCTGTTGACCAAATAATATTTTGCACGTTACTTTTACTATGATCATTAAACATTATTTCTCTGCCTTGTGTCTTTATGACTCTCGGTTTAATATGTATTCTCTCATTGCTGATCAGATGCTTTAACTCAAGGCCAAAAATTGGGTCATTTTGTTTTCGAAACCATAATCCGCGCCTTGTATCCGTTCCTGCATATAAGAGACCAATTTTTTCTAACCAGTAAAAAATGCTTTTGCCTAAAATATTTAGTGGCAAAAATTTAAAAGGATGGCTAATAGCAATGGTTACTTCGCGATTTTCTGCAAGCTCTGTTGCAATTTGCGTGCCAGAATTTCCTCCTCCAATTACAAGAACAGGACCATCTGGAATCATCTCAGGTGATAGGTATTGGGAAGAATGAATTTGAAACACCTCTTGTGAAAGACTTTGGGAAATTGAAGGAATGAACGGTTTCTGAAAAGCGCCAGATGCGATGATAACATGTTTAGAATGAAATATCCCCTTATCAGTATTGACTTCAAATGTACTTTTTATTTTTTGTACTTTAAGTACAGTCGTTTCCATTTTCACAGGTAACAAAAAATGTTTAGCATATGCTTCAAGATAGTCCGCGATTTCCTCCTTTGTAGGCAATGCGTTTTTATCTCCTTCTAATCTCATCCCTGGCAGTGAACTATATGATTTAGGTGTAAATAAAATCAAGGAATCATACCTATTTCTCCATGTATTTCCAATTCTTTTTTCTCCATCGAATATGACAAAATTATAGCCTCCTTGTTGCAAATAATACCCCATGCTTAATCCTGCTTGTCCAGCACCAATCACAATAATATCTAACATCGCTCTATCCCACTTTCTATTTTAAATTAATATATGTTCATTTGTTCATATATTCATATGTTAACGTCATTATAACAACTCTTTCTCAGACGTCAAGTAGTGTTCGTCGATTATTCTGGTCACGTATGAATCCTCAAATGATGATTCTTGAATAATGACCCTGTGAGGTGAAAAATGATGGAAATGTTCTGTTACAATCGTGTGTGTAAAAAGAAGTGCAAATATTCTAGTATAATAGAGCATTTTTTAGTAGATATATTTTCTAAAATCTGCTCTATTTGATATAATTTTTCGATAGATGAAAAAGGTGAAAAAAATATATAGTAGTTAAATGACATTGTATTTATAACCAGTATGTTTATTTAGGAGCCTTAATGAGGTTTTCCTAAAATGAATAATTCGAAAGAGAAAAAGGATAGGGGAGGTTGATCTAAAATGGGACTTAGAATGATCATTGCTGAGAAGCCGTCCGTAGCGAAGAACATTGCAGATGCTTTAAAAATTAAAAACAAAAAAGATGGTTTCTTTGAAGGAAATGGTTATGTCATTACATGGGCTTTCGGCCATCTATTACAGCTTTTTGATGCCAAGGATTATGATAAAAAGATGGAAAAATGGCATATGGAGAACTTTCCATTTATCCCCGAGCATTTTCGTTATAAGGTGAAAACAGATCCTAAAAAAAGAGGGAAAGAAGATTTTGGGGCAAGAAAACAGCTAAGAATCATTAATAGTTTAATGAAGCGACAAGATGTTCAAATGGTCATTTCTGCGTGCGATTTTGATAGAGAGGGACAAATTATAGGAGATAGTATTATTTATCAGCTTAATAGCCAAAAGCCGGTGTATCGTCTGCTCTTAAATGAATGGACAGCGGAGGAAGTACTTAAAGGGCTAGAAAAAATTATGCCTAATAGTGAGATGAAACCTCTTCAAGATGCAGGTATTAGCCGTCAATGGGCTGACTGGATCATTGGCATTAATTTAACCTCTGTAGCTACATTAAAATACCAAAAAGGCTCTGGGAAAGCGTTGAATATTGGACGAGTATTGCTGCCTACTTTAAAAATAATTTATGATCGTGATAAAGAAATAGAAAATTTTGTACCAGAGGACTACTTTAAGCTTGTAGCTACGTTTAGCACGGATGATGGGCGAGCATATGAAGGCATTTATATCGAAAATAAAGTAGAAAAATTTAAAAATAGAGCTGAGTTAGAAGCAATACAGCAAGAGCTAATAAATAAACAAGCGGTGATTGTGGATAAAAAGGTTGAACTGAAAAAAGAATATCCTCCGTATTTATTTAATCTTTCAAATTTACAAGGATTTATCACAAGTAAATTTAAAGGCTGGACTTCAGATAAAGTGTTAAAAGTAGCACAGTCTTTATATGAAAAGAAATATATTACCTATCCTCGAACAGCAAGTGTTGTCTTAGAGGAAAGTTTAGTAGAGAAGACAGCAAATGTATTGAATAAGTTGAAAACAGGATTACCGTATGAACATGAAATCCAATTTTCCAAAAAGAAACGTGTTTTTGATAACGCTAAAGTAGAGAGCCATAGTGCGATTATACCGACGTATGTCATCCCTAAGTCGCTTAATAATGATGAGGCCATAGTTTACAATGCTATCAAAAATCGCTTCATTATGCAGTTTATGCCTGTTGCTGAATATGAAGAAACTCGAATTTCTACGAAAGTGAATAGTAGTGATATAAAAGGGATATTTGCAACAAAAGGAAAGGTTCAATTAGTTGAAGGTTGGAAAAAAGTCGAAGAAATTAAATCGAATGACGTCATTCTTCCTTTAGTAAATATAAATGAACTAGTAAATATTGTAGAGCATAAGATTACAGCCCATACAACAACGCCACCTAAACAACATACTGAAAAAACATTACTTAGAGTGATGGAGACGTGTGGAAAAGGGGTTGAAAATGAAGAGAGTAATGAAATCATGGCTGCTATTTTAAGCGGATATAGCATTGGTACCCCAGCGACGAGAGCGGAGACGATAAAAAAACTGATTACAGTCGGCTATATAGCTATGGACAATAAAAATTTGGTGTGTACAGAGCTTGGTAAAAACTTAGTAGAAACATTTCCGGTTAAAGATTTATTCGATTTAGAGTTCACGGGTCGATTAGAAAAAACATTATCGGAAATAGAAAAAAGAAAGTTTACGAAGGAGCAGTTTCTACATTTAATTGTTAATTTTACAGTCAATGCGGTTCATACGATTAAAAATAGTGAAGATGTGACACTCAGCAAAGTAACACGAGCGCAGAAGAAATTTGAAGTAGTAGGGAAATGCCCATTATGTGGTCATGGTGTGATCGAAGGGCAAAAAGGATTCGGCTGCAGTAACTGGAAAAAGGGCTGTAAATTTGTCATCTGGAAAAACGATAAATTTTTAGCCACTATGAAGAAGAAGCCTACGAAAACAATGGTGAAGAAATTGCTAGCCGATGGAACGGTCTTGGTAAAAGGCTTAACGAGTAAAAAAGGCTCTAAATTCGATGCTCATTTAAAATATGAAAAAAATCCAGACAATGAATATTTTAGTTGGAAGATGGAATTTGAAAAATAAGGATTGAAATTTTGAATCTTTTTGAATTAATTCTCTACTATCCTAAACAATAAATAAGTGCAAGTCTGTAGAGAGCACTGAAAGATTTGATAGTAGATCATGTAGAGTATTGTCCTCACTGTGGTGTTAGGTAAAGGTTTTTGATTCTAAATTTCGCTATATTATTAAAGGTATGCCTCCCATTAACTATCCTTTCGATGTAATAGAAAAGCAAAAGCAGGTGAAATTTGGTGCTTCGTAGAATGTATCCAATAACATAATCAGGGGAGGTAATAACCATTGAATATAGAAATCGAATTGTCAACGGATTATAACTCTGTTATAGACCATGTCAGAAATACTCGTAATGTGGTGCAGGCTTCTGGACAATCTTTAATTATCATTCAAAATGGGAAGATTGTAACGGAGCATTATGAAGGTCATCATTCAAATATAAGGAATGCTAAATCTCTTACGATGGATTCGCTATTTCATATCGCTTCTGTACGTAAGAGTTATACTGGTTTTTGCGTGGCTTGGGCTATTTGTAACGGACATATAAATTCAATCGATGACCCTGTATTGAAATATCTTCCGGAATTAAACGAAGAGACTTTAAAAGGAATTACACTAAGACATTTTCTTACACATACACACGGTTTACGAACAAATCCAGATGGAAATCTATTTAATTATTTCCACGCTGGTGAGAGATGGGATTATCGAGATGAAAACATTCGAATGCTGGCTGAAATTATACGTCGCACAACAGGAAAAACAGTAGCAAAAATTGCTTCTGAAGAAATCTTTGTTCCTTTAGGATTTAAAAAAGCTGGTTGGTATACTGAACCTTCTGATGATATGGTTTTAACAATCTTTGAACCTGATGGAAAATCTTCATTTGAAACTCGAAACAGTGCAGATGGCGACCGACCGAATATGTTCTCTACTGCTCGCGAATTAGCTTATTGGGGCTTTCTACATTTAAATAACGGGAAAATCGGCGATGAACAGATTGTTAATCCTGAGATACTAAAAATGGCAACAACGGTGCAGAGTCCGAAACTATTACGAAAAGAATTTCCGAATAATGGTTTCTTGTGGCAAGTACAAATGAATCCTACAAAGAACAGTGAAATAGGTTTAAATGTTCCAAAAGGGTCATTTCAAATTCTTGGCATTTGTAATCAAACCCTCTTAGTTATGCCTGAATTTAATCTGGTAGCTGTCAGATTACTAAATCGTCTAGGAAATCCTCCGGGGTTCAACTATTTAGAGGACGTTAAGTCGTTTGGTGATTGTGTAACAGAGGCTTCAACTAAGTTATTAGTTAAAATATAATTTTGTGTTAAAACAATAAAGTCGTTTAATTTTGTCCTAACAAACAACCACCTATCAAATATAGATAGGTGGTTGTTTCATTAAGTCCAGCGTGTTGCACTGGAGTGTACAAGTGTCGAAAAAAGCTATATTAATCCATTCAGTTTTTTTATTTATTGGTAGATTTGGGATGTACATTTTCCCATTTACTTTTTTTTGTCCCTTAATTAGAAGTTTTGTCGAAATCATTTTGCTAGTTATTTAAAGTAGTATAATTCAAAAAAATAGTAGGTGTATTGATTGGGGAAAAATTTATCATTGAGCGAAAAAAGATTTAAACGGATCAATCGATATTTTCCTGATTAGCAAAGTTATAAATAAAATTATTAAAATTGCGCAAAAAATAAATAGTAAATGAGGTAGTCTATGGGCTTTTTTAAAAAGAAAAGTAATTCTCAATTGCATGCCAATTCTATTTCAACTAGCCAAATGATGAAGACAGGTTCAACAAATGAATTAAAAATAAATCTTCAAGAAAATATAAAAAGAATTAAAGATTCCCTTGGAAAAAGCTCGGATATTATCATTCGAGAAATTCGATTTGGAAAAGAAGAAAGTATTAAAGCCGGTATTATCTATACAGATGGATTAACCGATACAACCTCATTACAAAATTTTATTTTAGAAACGCTCATGATAGATATCAATGGGACCGAATTACAAAAAAAGCTATCTCCTGATCAAAATCTTATTAGCGTATTAAAAGATTTTGCCATGACTGTGGGAGAAATTAAAGAACTAACTAATTTTGAAGAACTTTTTACTGGACTATTATCGGGGGATACGATTATTTTAATCGATGGATATGCCCAAGGTTTAATCATTTCCAATAAGCATTGGGTTGAGCGTGGAGTTACGGAAGCATCAGCCCAAGTGGTAGTAAGAGGACCCCGCGAAGGATTCTCCGAAAATTTGCGTGTAAATACAGCCTTAGTTCGTAGAAGACTGAAAGATCCAAATCTCTGGATGGAATCGAAAGTTATTGGGAAACGCACGAAAACGAATGTTGCCATGATGTATATCAAAGGTATTGCAAATGACAAAATAGTGAAAGAAGTCCGTTTACGTTTGGATAAAATAGATATCGATGGAATTCTCGAAAGTGGGAATATCGAAGAATTAATTCAGGATGCACCTTATTCACCCTTTCCAACTATATTCAATACAGAACGGTCGGATGTCGTAGCTGCAGCATTATTGGAAGGGCGCGTAGCCATTTTGGTAGATGGAACACCATTTGTCCTTATTGTTCCAGCATTATTCGTCCAATTTTTTCAATCTTCAGAAGACTATTATCAACGTGCGGATATTGCTAGTCTTATTCGACTTCTTCGTTTTTTTGCATTTGCGATTGCAATGCTTGCACCTGCACTATTTATTGCCATCACAACTTTTAATCATACAATGCTACCTACTGGACTCCTAATAAGTCTGGCAGCCCAACGAGAAGGTGCTCCATTTCCGGCATTTGTTGAAGCAATCATAATGGAAGTCACCTTTGAAATCTTGCGTGAAGCAGGCTTAAGAATGCCACGAAACATCGGTTCAGCCATTTCTATTGTAGGAGCATTTGTAATTGGAACAGCAGCAGTTGAAGCAGGTATAATCTCTGCTGCGATGGTAATCGTGGTTTCAATAACCGCCATTTCTAGTTTCGTTTCTCCAACTTACAACCTAGCTATCTCGGGGAGGATGCTACGTTTTGGATTTATGGCAATAGCTGCTTCTTTTGGTTTATTAGGAATAACGATTGGTTTAATAGCTCTACTTCTGCATTTATGTAGTTTGCGATCTTTTGGCGTGCCTTATATGTCTTCAATAGCTCCATTTAATCTTTCCGATCAGAAGGATACGTTTATTCTCTTGCCTATATGGAAAATGTTTACTCGACCTCGTCTAATCAGTCAACAAAATATCGTTAGGCAACAAGATTCAGCCTCTGCAAAACCAGAACCACCAATAAATAAAAGAGTCTGAGGGGGGAAACGATGAAAAAGTGCATGTTGGTTCTCCTAATTCTTATCCCCCTTCTTACGGGCTGTTGGGACAAGAGGGAATTAAATGAGCTTGGCATTACACTGGCAATCGGAATAGATAAAGTAGGAGGTGAATATCAAGTAACTACTCAAGTGGTTGTACCTTCGGAAATATCCATGAAAACAAGTACTGGGCGTTCACCAGTCATTCTGTTTCAAGAGAAAGGCGAAACAGTATATGAAGCGTTTCGAAAAATTACAAAGACATCACCTCGAAAAATATATCCAGGACATCTTCGAATGCTTGTGCTTGGTGAGGATTTAGCTGAAGAAGGTATAGCAGAATCCTTAGAGTTAATGTCAAGATATCGGGAACTTCGATCTGATTTTTTTGTTGCTATTGCCAAGGATAGGACCGCAGAGGAAGTACTGAATGTTAGAACAACGATTGAAAGTATACCCGCCAATAAAATGTTTAACTCCCTTCAAACGTCAGAAGCTTCTTGGGCTGCAACGAACGGCATTAAGTTAGATGAGTTGATAGCTTCTATGACAAGTGATGGAAAGGAAGCCGTATTAACAGGGATACTAGTAACAGGGGATCAAGAAAAGGGGTCAAGCAAAAAGAATGTGGAATCGATTAATCCTTCTGCGCGAATTGTATATGATGAATTAGCGGTGTTTAAAAAAGATAAGCTGGTGGGCTGGTTAACTGAACGAGAAAGCAGAGGGTATAATGGCATCGTCAACGAAGTGCAAAATTCTGTAACTGCTATATCTTGTCCTGAAGAAGGGAAAGCCACTATAGAGATTATTCAAGCGGATACTAAAATGAAAGGAAAAATAAACAAAGGTAAGCCTGAAGTAGATGTCAATATTAAAGTTAAAGGAAATGTTGGGGAAGTAGAGTGTCAAATTAATCTTAATGACCTAGATACGATTGTTGAGCTAGAGAAGATTACTGAAAAACAGATGGAAGAAACCGTTAATCTGACCATTGAAACGTTACAAAAACAATATAAGTCAGACATATTTGGATTTGGTGAAGCCATTCATCGGTCTAACCCGAAAGAATGGAAAAAGCTTAAAGAGCACTGGGATGAAGAATTCGCTGGGATGACAGTGAATGTTAAAGTAGACGTAAAACTTGTGCATACGGGCACAGAAGGTAATTCCTTCTTAGAAAAGATAGAGGTTAAATAATCATGATAAAAACTATAGGAATACTTATAATTGCGGCAATTATTGTGTGGATTGAAGTTCCGCCTCTCTTGGAAAAAAAATATAAAAAAGAGTTACTTGTATTTTCAATTCTTCTTGCAATTGGGGTAGGTCTAAGTATTACACTTTTCGGATTTGAAAGATCTATTCCAAATCCATTTGATTTACTCACTTTTATTTTTAAACCTCTTAATGACCTGATTTCACTTTTGTTGACATAATAGAACAGTGTAGAGGGGAAGGTATGATGTGAAATGATGCAAGACGTTAAAATTAATTCGTACCAATTTCTAGTTTTAGTTATTTTATTTACGATTGGTACGAGCATCTTGACTGTGCCATCAGCATTAGCAACCGACGCAAAGCAAGACGCCTGGATTGCCACTATAATTGGTACGGGAATCGGTTTATTAGTCGTATGGCTATTCATCACTATAGCACAATGGTTCCCTAACCTCACCTATGTCCAAGTCATTGAAAAACTATTTGGAAGATGGATAGGTAAAGCTTTTTCTGCTTTTTTTGTAATCATATCACTTCTTTATGCTTCTGAACTTTTGTATTACTTTGGACTATTCCTAAACATCCATATGATGCCGAATACTCCAATGGTAGTCCTTAATATTCTTATGGCGGGTATTGTGGTGATGGGAGTCCGTCTTGGATTGGAAACCTTCGCTCGTACTGCAGAAATCTTAATAGTCGTGTTTTTCGTCTTTTTTTTTATTTTAGTTGTGTGTATTTCACCTGAAATGAAGTTTGAAAATATACAGCCTGTCTATGAGATGGGGACAAAAAAGATCGTCCAATCATCCATTTTCTATGTCATAGTATCTTCAGTAGATGCTATTGTTCTCTTAATGATTTTCCCCTCTTTTGTTAATAAAATGAAACAAGGTAAAAAAGCTTTTTTCATTGGAAACTTAATAGGTGGCATCGTCATCATCATTATTACATTTTTATGTGTTACAGTATTAGGTTTTGAGAAAACTGCAGGAGAGATTTATCCAAGTTATGAATTGACCAAAAAGATAAATATCGGGAATTTTATACAGCGTATTGAGGGATTAATGGCATCGCTTTGGGTTATCACTCTCTTTTTTAAGACGACCCTTTATTTTTACGCCTCCGTTTTAGGGATGGCACAAATTCTGAATTTGAAAGATTACCGCCCTTTAACATTACCGTTAGGCATGATTGCTGTTGTCCTTTCACTAGTGATTTATCCTAATATCATCTATCAACAGCATTTTGACAAAACAACGGGTAATTCCTTAACATTATCAATCGGACTTTTCTTACCTCTTTTGTTGATAGTAGTATATACAATTCGAAAAAGAACGAAAAGGAATGAAATAGAAATAAAAGAATAGAAGATTATTTTGAAAAATCTATAGATAGGCCTTTAATGTGGATAAAAACGTAGATAGAAACTCTATAATACATAGAGAATATAGATTTAAAAAATATGCCGTATTCACTTGGATTGGCAATGTCCAGATTGTCATAATAGTTAGTCATTGAAATAAGCCGTATATAGCTCTTTTTTAGACTATACGGCTTATAATATTTTTTACCACAAGCTCTCTGGAAACGATTAATTCCTTTACGAAAAACCTCAGAGGACCTTTTTCAATTCTTTTGCATTCCTGAATACATAATCGGTCAATATGTGTCACGTGTACTAAAACTTTTCAATCCATAAACTAGTAAAATGATAAAAGTTCCACTCAATAGTGTATAAAATAAGAAATAAGATTGAATAGGTGATTCATCCTCAGGTGACATCGCTAACATTGGCTGTGTCCATGGATAAATCTGGCCTAATGGGGTGCTGGCAACAATAATGGCTGGAAGTGTGAAAACAATACTGATGGCTAATGGTATGCCAAATGTCTTAGCTTTTATGGAGATAATTAGTTGTAAAAGTATTAAAGGTAGGCACGTTATAATGCCTTTAATTATATACCCCAGTATTGTAAAGAGCGGAAGGTTGCCTTCGATTCCCGTTATATAACCAACTCCTATAAAAAAGATTAATAAAATTAGCATCGTAATGGTTACCATTCGAACCACTGTAAGAAATTTACCTAGAAAGATGTCTGAGTGTTTGACAGGTAAAGCTAGTAGTTGTTTCCATCCGCCTCCCACATGTTCACCTCTACAAATAAGGGCTGAGTATATTCCTACTAAAATTGGTAATACAAAAGGGCCCATAAATAATGCGACTTGTGTCCATACTTCTATCCAAGCATTTTCTCCAGGTTGCATAAAGAGGTCATAGTTTTTAAAGAAATTAATATACGCTAATGACACACCTAGTAAAGGGCCAATAAAGTAAAGTAACCATGAATTGGAGCGTTTTAACTTTAATCGTTCAACAAATAAGATGTTTTTCAAAATTAGCCCTCCCTTACTGGACATTCCGTTTGGCAAAATGCATGGACCCCATAAAAAATAGGATGATACCTACTATTAGATTAACAACAAGAAATGCCGAAAAATCTGGGTTATATCCTATTCCTTCATACTGCAATATAACTGTCGATGATTGAATTGGATAGGCAATTGGGAACCATCTTGTTGTTTGGGTAGCTGCTAAAAATAGCCCCATAATAGCAGAAACTGATCCGATAAGAATAGAGAAGGCCTGATTTTTAATGCTCATAGCTAGCCAAAATTGAAAAGCCATTATTGGTAATACTGCAATTAACATACCGTAACAATCGCCTATCAATAAGCCCCAAGGAATATCCCCTTCAAATGATAGTACCTTTCCTAGAAAAACCATGCCAATCAGAAAAATCGTAATTGAAAGGAATAGACTAATCGTTAACCAAGTAAATTTACTCAAATAAATTTTTCCTCTTGCTATAGGCATTGAAAGGGTTTGTTTCCATCCATTTGCCTGATGTTCAATATTTGCAATCACTGATGCAGCAAGTGTAACGGCTAATGGAAAACCTAGACCAAATAACAAACTATTGTCATATATTAAATACATCCACAAGGAGCCTGCACCGAACATCTCAGCTTGCTTTTCCACAAACTCAGCGCGATAGGTGAGATTCACCAACTCATATGCAATGATAAGTAACGGAACCAATGAAACAATAATCAATAACGACGAACGTTTTAATTTGATTTTATCTGCCCATAATATATTTTTCATAAGCTTCCCTCAGTACCAGTCAATTCTAAGAAAATATCTTCAAGTGATCTTTTCACTTCTTCAAGTCGATACACAGATAGTCCTGAGTGCACTAGAATGGAATTGATTTCCGAAACAAACTCAGGCTCTGTTTGGTGAAGCCACAAAAAATCTTTTTGCAAATCGGTCTTTAATCCTTTTCCTTTTAGAATTGTATTTGCTTCAACTAAATTACTAGCTCCTACTTTTAATAATGGTTGCCGTTTTTGTCTTAATTGCTCAATTGAATCTTGAAAAATCATTTTTCCGCAATTAATAATCCCAACTTGTGTGGCCATCTGGTCTATTTCACTTAATAAGTGACTAGATACAAGGACGCTCATACCAGACGCAGGCAATTTTTTTATCAACTCTCTTATTTCTTGAATGCCTGACGGATCCAAACCATTTGTCGGCTCATCCAATATTAATAAATCTGGCTTGCTTAATAGTGCTGTAGCAATCCCAAGGCGCTGCTTCATTCCAAGTGAATATTCTTTTGTTAATCTGTTCGCAACGTTGGTTAATCTTACTACTTCCAATACTTCGTTAACGCGATTTTCTGGAAGGTTTCTTAGCCTACGAACAGCCTCTAAATTTTCATGTCCTGTTAAGTTCCCATAGAATGTTGGAAACTCTACTAATGATCCAATTCGTTGTAAAATTTGAAGCCGATCTTTTTTTAGACTTTGACCAAAGATTTCAATATTTCCCTTTGTCGGTTTAATTAACCCTAGTAACATTCGTATTGTTGTAGTTTTTCCAGCTCCATTAGGTCCAAGGAATCCATAAATTTGTCCACGTTCAATTCGTAAGTTTAATCCATCTACTGAAGTATGTTGTTTATACTTTTTAGTAAGCTCATTTGTCACTAAAATTTGATTTTTCATCTATTTCCTCACCTCATTTCAATCGTAAATGAAACTTACTAAACACGAATGAAACTCTTTCTAAACATTTGCTAAACGGCTAGTTCAAAAATTTTAATAACCAACATGAAATGCTACGGATTCCACATTCTGACTTTTCTGAAACTTAAACGGAGTATTAATTCTTTTATTAACGACTTTTTATATTTCTGTTTAAGGTAAAATAATAATTGAGATAGAGAGGATGATGTAGGTGACTTTTAAAATCGAGAATCATAAAATTCTGATGGTTGATGATGATCAGTACATATTAGATTTATTAGTAACAGTCTTTGAAAAGGAAGGTTTTCAAAATATCTTAATTGCCACTAATGGAGCAGAAGCACTTTCTATAACAACTCAAAAAAACCCAGACATTATATTGTTAGATGTAATGTTACCTGATACAGACGGCTTTACTTTATGCAATAAAATTCGTTCGGAGACAGATGTACCAGTACTGTTTCTTACAGCTAAAACTACCGATTTAGATAAATTACAGGGGTTTAGTTTTGGAGGAGATGATTATATTACAAAGCCTTTTAATCCATTAGAAGTTGTTGCTCGTGTTAAAGCACAATTAAAACGTTCTACTAAAACTCCAGCACAGCATGTAAGAAAACAGATTTACGATTACACATACTTTTCCCTAGATCCCAATATGGGAAAACTGATCGTTAATGGCGAAAGAATAGAGTGTCCTACTCAGGAGATGAAACTTTTGCTATATTTTTGCGAGCATCCCAACCGAATTTTAAGTAAACTTCAAATTTATAAGGATGTATGGGGTGAAATATATGGTGGAGATAGCACAGTGATGGTACATGTACGACGTTTACGTGAAAAAATAGAAAAAGATCCTAGTAGACCTAAATGGATAAAAACCGTTCGAGGATTAGGCTATATTTTTGAAGTAGACACTAAAGAGGACTTATTGTGAAATTAAAAAATCGTATTGCCTATTATTTCATATCACGCCTTTTCTGGTTAATGCTTACTTGGAGCTTACTCATTGTAATAACCATTATTCTTTTCAGTTTCTTTCTTGGACATAACAAAACAGAAAGCACACAACTGTTGATTAACAATGTTGTGGAACATACGAGTGTCGTAGATCAAAAACTTTCAGTCAGTTCTAAGGTTAAAGATGCTTTATTGAAAAAAAAATTGTGGATGCAAATATTGGATGAAAATGGCGATGAGATATTTTCCTTTAACAAACCTCAAAATATAAAAGAACATTATACTCCAGGAGAACTAGTTTCTGATTACCTGTATCCCGATAAAAAAGGATATCAGCTGTCTACATGGTATAAAACTATTGAAAACCAGAATCTCACATGGGTTTTAGGAAAGCCGATGTCAAATAATAATCCGTTTTTCTATTGGGTAAATAATCTATGGATACTTTCAATCATAATACTTGGAATATTGCTTGCTTTATTTTTTGGAAGACAACTTGGTGCTCCTTTACTACATATTGTATCTTGGATTGAAAATCTATCGAATAATAAATATGAAGAGCCTTTTTCTATATGGAAGTTTAATCAAAAAAAACGGTGGAGAAATAAAACTAAATATAGAACGTATGAAGAATTGACGCAGGCTCTATCTAACCTTACATCAACTCTTCAAAGAAATTCAGAAGACCAAAAGTTATTAGAAAAGACTAGGGAAGAGTGGCTGACAGGAGTCTCGCATGATCTTAAAACCCCATTGTCTGTTATAAAGGGTTATACTGTTCTATTATCTTCACGTGAATATAAATGGGAACAAGATAAGATACGTCAATTTTCCGAAATTATGGAGAATCGTGTAGCGTATATGGAACGATTAATTGAAGACTTTAACTTAACATTTCAATTAAAAAATGAAGCAATCCCGATACAATTAGAACAAAATAATCTTGGACATATTCTTCAAGATGTTTTAGAACAACTGTATGGATTGCCTGAATCGAAAAATAAGATGTTTTCATTTGAATCAAGTAAGGAACAAATAGTCTTTAATATGGATGTAAGATACATGAAACGTGCATTTGAAAATTTAATTGCTAACTGCATTAAGCATAATCCTCCTGAAACGAACATTAAAATTTCCCTTCATGAAGATCTGTCACAAATTCGAGTTTTAATTGAAGATGATGGAGTCGGTATGGATCAAGAAACGATTGAACACTTATTTGATCGATATTACCGTGGAACTAGTGCATCTTCTAACAACCAAGGAACAGGGTTAGGGATGGCAATTGCAAGACAAATTATTATAGCTCATGGGGGAGATATTGACATAAAGAGTACACCGCAATTAGGAACTCAGTATAATATTACTTTCCCGATTGAAGTATAGATTTTAATCATTGTATGGGTAGAGACGATTAGTTATTTTGCTTTTGGAGAATATACGGAATTGCAAGCAAAACCACTTATTAAAACTTAGTAAGTGGTTATGCTTGTTGTTGGATTTTTTGCAGACAATATGGCAGAATTAATACGTCTGAACGTGATCTAATCACTAAAGGCATAAGCATCTTACGTTTTATTATGTATTGAGATCAGTATGCCATATTCCACCAGGGACACTATAAACTAGTTTTTAAATACTAAAGTTTAGACGTTAACATATTGGAGGTAGAAAAATTGAGCACAAGGAGATCAGTTGGGTTAGAGTTGCGCACATTGTCCCTTTTGATGAGAAGACAATTGGATCAAGCCGCATGCACTACTCTAACAGAAAGGGATAACCTTACTGCAATGCACGGTTGGACTATTAGTTATCTTTATAAAAACCAAGATAAAGATGTGTTTCAAAAGGATTTTGAAAGAGCATTTTCTATTCGCAAATCAACAGCGTCTAGAATACTAAAATCCATGGAAAGTAATGGTTTGATTACAAGGCATTCTGTTCCCTACGATTCAAGACTTAAAAAAATTGTCTTAACAGAAGATGCGCTGAAAATACATGACAGTATCATGATTCGTAGAGCGATGCTTGAACAAAAATTACTAACAGGTATCCCAGAAGAGAAACTTGAAGTTTTTTTTGAAGTGATGGATGCCATGAAAGAGAATATTGAATCATGAAGAAGTTGTATTTTTTATATAGTTAGCACGCTAACTATAATGAGGGGGAAGGCAAATATGTTGAAAATATTTAAATACTTAAAACCAAAAGAATGGACGCTTATTGTAGCCAGTATTGTGTTCATTGTTGGGCAAGTATGGTTGGATTTGAAGTTGCCGGATTATATGTCTAAAATTACGACCCTTGTACAAACAGAGGGCAGTGAAACGAGCGACATATGGGCAGCTGGAGGGAAGATGCTGTTATGTGCCCTTGGCAGTATGATATTGGCGGTCATTGTTGGCTATTTTGCGGCAAGGGTAGCAACATCTCTTTCTAAGGAATTGCGAAAAGGAGTATTTGACAAAACATTATCTTTCTCTATGGAGGAAATTAACGGTTTTTCAATCGCAAGTCTTATTACCCGTTCTACTAATGATATAACGCAAATACAGCAAACTGTTGCAATGGGTCTTCAAGTTATGATTAAGGCTCCAATCCTTGCAGTATGGGCTATTTTGAAGATTATGGGGAAAAGTTGGGAGTGGTCTGCGGCAACAGGAGTAGCTGTCCTTGTTTTACTTATTTTGATAGGTAACCTGATCATCTTTGTGTTACCGAAATTTAAAATCGTTCAAAAACTAACGGATAATCTTAACCGAGTAACAAGAGAAAATTTAACTGGTATTCGTGTTGTTCATGCGTATAATGCACAAGCGTATCAGGAAGAAAAATTCGATAAAGTCAATAACTCTTTAACGGATACAAACCTTTTCGTGAATCGACTTATGGCCCTTATGCAGCCGGGGATGGGTCTGATTATGTCAGGTTTAACTCTTTCTATCTACTGGATTGGCGCTCATTTGATTAATAATGCAGGCGGTATGGATCGAATCGGTTTGTTCAGTGATATGGTCGTATTTTCAGCTTATGCTATGCAGGTGGTTATGGCATTTATGCTTTTATCAATGACGTTCATTTTACTGCCGAGAGCATCAGTATCTGCAGCCCGAATTAATGAAGTACTAGATACACCTCAAACAATTATTGATGGAGAAATGCAATCGTCACCTAAAGGAATCGAGGGTGAAATCGAACTGCGTAATGTTAGCTTTAAATATCCTAATGCAGAGGACTATGTTTTAAAAGATATTAGCTTTACAGCACATAAAGGCGAAACTGTCGCTTTTATCGGTTCTACTGGTAGTGGTAAAAGTACGCTTATTAATTTAATCCCAAGATTTTATGATGTGACTGAGGGAGAGGTATTAGTCGACGGCATTAATGTGAAAGAATATGCACAGGAAGCTCTTCACAATAAGATTGGCTATGTTTCTCAAAAGGTCGTACTATTTTCAGGTACAGTAAAATCTAATGTTGCCTACGGTGGTAACGGCCAGACCCCATCAACAGATGAAGAGATCAAAAAAGCGGTGGAAATTGCTCAAGGGAAAGAATTTGTAGAGAAAATGGATGACGAATATGATGCAGCTATTGCCCAAGGCGGTACAAATCTTTCGGGGGGACAAAAACAACGTCTTTCTATTGCTAGAGCAGTGAATCGAAATCCAGAAATCTTTATTTTTGATGACTCGTTCTCGGCCTTAGATTATAAAACAGACCGTCAACTTCGTTCTACCTTGAAAAAAGAAACGAAAGGCGCAACTTCTTTGATTGTGGCACAACGAATTGGAACGATTAAAGATGCTGATAAAATCATTGTTCTTGATGAAGGTAGCATCGTTGGTATGGGAAAACATAGTGAATTATTGAAAACGTGTAAGACATATCAGGAAATTGCCTATTCACAACTATCGAAGGAGGAGCTGGAAAATGAGTAATATACAAACAAATAAGCCCAGAAAAGGTCCCGGTGCTTCAGGTCATATGGCAGCTCCTGGAGAAAAGCCAAAGAATTTTAAAAAGCCTTGGGGAAAGTTGATTGCTTATTGTAAACCTTATTTACCAGCGATTATCTTTGCCCTTGTATTGGCAGTTGTAGGAACAATTTTCACGATCATTGGGCCCAATAAGCTTAGTGAGATCACCGATTTGATAACAGAAGGCATTACTGGTGAGATTGATATTGCGGCTATAGGGAAAATTGGTATGCTCCTTGCTATTTTGTATGGATTGAGCTTTATTTTCAATTACATTCAGGCCTTTATTATGGCTACAATTACGCAGCGAGTTTCCAAAAGTTTACGTACAGATATTTCGAAAAAAATCGATAAATTACCGTTGAAATACTTTGACTCAACAACGTATGGAGATGTGTTAAGTCGTGTCACGAATGATGTGGATATGATTGGACAGTCTCTAAACCAAAGTATTGGTTCGCTAGTAACAGCGGTCGTTATGTTCTTTGGGTCTTTGATTATGATGTTCACTATTAATGTGACGATGACACTTTCTGCCGTTGCTGCAACTTTTGTTGGGTTTGTATTAATGACCTTTATTATTTCCAAATCCCGCAAATACTTCACACGCCAACAGCAAGACCTTGGTAGAATGAACGGCCATATTGAAGAGATCTATTCAGGGCATGATGTCATGAAAGTTTATAACGGTGAAAAAGCAGCAAAGCAAGAATTTAATGAAATCAATGAAAGTCTTTTTAGTAGCGCTTGGCGAGCACAGTTTATGTCGGGGATGATGATGCCTCTCATGATCTTTATTGGAAATTTAGGCTATGTTGTTGTGTGTGTCGTAGGGGCTGCACTAACAATGAACGGTTCCATTACATTTGGTGTGATTGTTTCATTTATGGTTTATATCCGCTTATTTACGCAGCCATTATCACAGTTAGCACAAGCAGCTACAAGCTTGCAGGCAACTGCTGCAGCAAGTGAACGTGTATTTGAATTCTTAAGTGAAGCGGAACTTGAAGACGAAAGTGATAAGAAAGCCATTTTAGAAGCCAAAGATGTCGAAGGTAATGTGGAATTTAAAAACGTTAAGTTCGGCTATACGAAAGAGAAACTTATTATTAAAGATTTCTCTGCTCATATAAAAGCAGGTCAGAAAGTTGCTATTGTCGGACCTACTGGGGCAGGGAAAACAACACTTGTGAACCTTCTTATGCGTTTCTATGAAGTAGATAGCGGGGAAATCATGATTGGAGACGTGCCGACTAAGTCGATTTCTCGTAAAAATGTTCACGACTTATTTTGTATGGTGCTACAAGACACTTGGCTATTTGAAGGTACCGTTAAGGAAAATATCGTGTATAACAAAGAGAATGTAACGGATGAAGAAGTAATTGCAGCTTGTAAGGCTGTAGGTCTGCATCACTTTATTAGAACTTTGCCAAAAGGTTATGACACGATTTTAAACGATAAAACTAGTTTATCTGTTGGGCAAAAACAGCTTATTACCATTGCAAGAGCGATGGTTAAAAAAGCGCCATTGCTTATTTTAGATGAAGCTACTAGTTCCGTTGACACACGTACTGAAGCACTTATTCAAGAAGCAATGGATAAATTGATGGTGGGAAAAACATCATTTGTTATTGCACATAGACTTTCAACGATTAAAAACGCCGATTTGATTTTAGTGATGAAAGACGGAGATGTTATTGAAAGTGGTAATCATGAAGAACTGATTGCAGAAAAAGGATTCTATGCGGATCTTTATAATAGTCAGTTTGAAAATGCTTCTTAAAAATGAATGCCCATATACACTCGCTTTCGGCTACTAGGGTAGAGTGTAGCTTTGTAAAAAAGATTGATCGTTTAAAATAAAGATTTAAAAAATCACCTCGTTAGTTTTTCTAGAGGTGATTTTTTTTGTTGGATATTTATGTTAAAATCGATTTGGAGATTGGGAAGAGTAGTTGAGAGTGTTGTTAACAATAAACAAAGTAATATAGTTTTTTCCATTATTAGTATAAACATTTGTCTCAGAACTACGATGAAGTATAATTAAATATGGGGAAAATTTCAAACCGCATTTAAAAAAACACACGTATGGAGGATATAATGAATAGGAATAATTTTCTAGAGATGATTGAACAGTCAAAAATTGCAAATCATAAAGAGTATTTATCTCAAGTGTTGAGGCCAGCAATTGATATACTTAGGAATAAAGATGCGGAACCACAATTGGGCTGTAGTCGGTTTGGAGGAGCACCTGATTTACCAGTTGGTAGCGAATGGCCAACGTATGAGGAGAAGCCGTATCGCTTCCTTGGCCAGATCAATTTCAAAGAAATCAATTCAACTGATAGAGATCTGCCATCGGAAGGACTTCTAAGTCTCTTTGTAGCAGATGATAATTATGATGATGATGCTTATCTAGAGGCGTTTGAGGACGGATATATTCATGGTATCTATATTCCTGAAACAACGAATCTAGAGACGATAATGCCGCCCCATGCAGATATTGGCATGACCACAGTGATTGAGTTTTTCCAGACTATTGATATTCCTTATGACGAATACCAGTTGAAGGACTGGCCTTTCGATGAAGTTCAGAGCGACATATACACTGAAATCCGGGATTCTCTACATAAAAGTTCGGACTATCTTTTAGGATACCCTTCTCATTATTCACTAGCATATGATCCAACGCCTGAAGGAGAATGGATCTCACTGTTAACAGTTGATTCGGATGATAGTCTTGAGTGGTGTTGGCATGACGGCGATAAATTAATGATATTTATCGAAACAGAACGACTGAAAAATTTAGACTTTAGTAGACTAAGGTCTGATGCAGGCTGAAGAGCAATTTCTAACTACAAACGCGCGCAATTGTTTAATAAGCTCTGTTTTCTTATTCAACTAACTGGTGTGTTAATTAAAAATCATTGAGTTGCATAGGCAGCTCTTTTTTCTTTATTAAACTCTCACGAAAGAACGTAATAATCTTTGATTCTCTGTGTATAGCGCGGGTTTTGCGCTAAATGGATGGCTAACGGGTAACCGATTTCTAGCATTGACTGGAACAAATATTCATATAAAAGGAGGGAGGGGCAGCATGAAAAATAAGTATAAAAAATTATTGATGTACTTATTTTCAATCGTGGTTATAATTATTATTTCTTTTGGTATTTATCAATATTCGACTCACTTTTCAACTCGTGATGAAGCAATTGAAAAATATATAACAACAGTGTTTGATAATGATTCTACACAGTTAATAGATGTTGTTGAAACTGATATTTCTAATACTTATTTTTTGTTATTAAGAACAAATGGTTCAGATATTATTAATACGACATCAAACGTGAAAATCCAAAATAACATATTTGGTTGGAAAGTCACTGCTGGGTATGAAAGTGCAAATGTAGATTTAGGTAAACATCTAATAGATAGAGAAACTAACACATTAAAATAATTCGTAACACTAATTGTTAAATCCTTATTGTGCTAACGGGGCAGAATAATTGAATTAAGCTAAAAATCGCCAAATTCAATTTTAGTATCGAGGAATTATGCTTTTTAGAATTAGAATTTCCCTTACATTGTAATTCCGCATTTTCTTAAACTACATCAAGTTGTATGTGTAAAATATCGCTTAAAAAAGTGCAAAATACCTCCTGAAGCAACCCGTCCTAGGTTAGAACGGGTTAGCTTTATTGAAATTATAAAATTAAATAGCTATATTGTCACTTTATATTACTTCATCTGGTGGTTGTGTCTTTCTCCACCCATAAAACTGCATGACGTCTTTTGATCATATAAATCATTTCAATTCCCACCTTTCATGTTTTTTAATTAACAAAATTAATATGGACGAATACGAATATAACTTTCTACTTTTCTTCGGTTCTCTTCAAAGATTTTTTTTACATTTTCATTATGAAGTGCTTTCTCAAGAGAGATCTCACGTTTAGTAATAGTTATCGTGAGAGCAAAAAAGTTTAATATCATTTATTATCACCTCCTTAAATTACCATGAAAAATGAAAAAAAACGTAGAGAGACTCCCCTACGGTGAAAAAAGGCACAAAAATACCGCAGGGGCACACTTCTCCCTGCGGTATGGGTATGCTTAATTACAAAAAAACTTAAGCGATCCATTCCAATCTGGTCGAATGTGTGATTTTCATTTTTACTGAAGTTGTAACTACCAATGACATCAATTTAACGATAACGATCATTTCATTCGACCTCCTTAAGAATTTTTTGTTTACTTTGGAAGTATATCCATCTTTAAGTTGTTTGTAAACATCTTTTACTAAGTTTTCCTGATTGTGTTAATGACTAGAAACACTCTTTGCTGCTTTACATTGTTAGTTACCTGATTTTTTCGGAGGAGCAAATAGAAGGTATAGAAGACTTAAAGCCAAAAAACATAATTATTATTAAGGCAGGGATTTCTGAAATGGTTTAGAATTATTAAATTTAAGGACAATTTAAAGGAAAACCTAAACAAAAACTGGATCTTTGGAATTTTAATGTACTTGAGAATTTTTGTACTTAAAGTAAAGGAGGCTTTAGTTGAAAACCAATCTTCAACAATTGGGCGCTTTTCTGGAATAAGGAAAGTGCTTTTTCCACTAAAGGGCAATATTGTGTGGCAATATAGTTATGTGCTAGTCCAAAACAGGAAAGCGTTGTGAAGAAATTTACTTAAACTAAACGAAGCAGGTTGCTCAATAATAAGGAGATTATAATTTTAAAAACTAATAAAACTAAGAAACTCATAGTATTTTATCAAAATGAAAAGATAAAGATTGTTGTTCCAGAACTTAGGTAAAGAGAATTTGAAGGGTTTTACCACAATTTTGATACAATAATAAGGATAAAGTTGACGGGTATGTTGGAGGTCTATGAAAAATGAAAAACGAAGAAAATAAGACAAATAAATACGTGCCAAAAATAAGCTGCGATGATACAACTAACTGCGAACATGACATTGAATCTGATATAGTAGTTGGAAATTCACCATGCCCTTGCTGCGAGTTTATTACAATTCCGAATAATGGCGATGCCCTTGCTTACATTTGCCCCGTATGTTTTTGGGAGATAGATTTGTTTATTCAAAGTAATATTGAGGCAAGTGACCAAAACAATGGCTTAACATTGACTGAAGCAAGAAAAAATTATCAAAGTTTTGGGGCAGTATTGCCCATGTTAAAGAAGTCTTGCAGGCAACCAAAAGAATATGAATATCCAACAAAATGAAGAAGCAGATTCAAAGTTAATTGGAGTGGAAGACGGCGACTACGGGAGGATCGGTGGGACGTGAAACAAACAACGGAAGCGTACGCCCTCCGGAACGCGTCCGTCTGGAACGGAAATCAACGGTTTTACACTGTTCAAGAATCGGGCGCGATTGTTCAGGAAGCGTCGCTGTTCATATTAAGCTAACGGGGTGCTTTACTTCAATAATGAGTAGAGCCTTTTTCTACCTAAACTTTCGTGGTAGGTTAGTTTAACAACTGGTTGTCTTTTTAAACATTGAGATATATTTCCATGGATTTGATTGACATGAAAAGTGTATTAAGCCTATAATACATTACGAAGAGTGTATTGTGTGCTTAATACACTTTTACATTTTTTTGAGAACGGTGTATTAAGGTATTAATACACCAAGACCAATTAGCGGGGTAATGGCTAAATAATAAATTGGGTGGTTTTGTTAAAGTACTTAGTCCACCATTATGCACAATCTGTATTAAGTGCTTAATACATGAAAATATGATTTTCTGGGAGTTGAGTTAATTGACTGTAAAGTTTAATAATCGGGATCCAGTTTATGTCCAGGTTATCCGGCATTTTAAAGAGCAAATCGCCAAGGGGTATTTTGAACCTGGTCAGGAGATTCCATCAAGAAGAGAACTAGCCAACCAGCTGAAGATTAACCCAAATACTGCACAACGAGCTTATAAGGAAATGGGGGAACAAGGATTGATTTTTACTGAGGGGAATATGCCGAGCTGCATTACTAAAGATGAAAAGGTCCTTAAAAGTGTCCGCGAGGAATTGATTATTGAAGCGGTTGACTTATTTTTAGGTTCTATTAAATCCATTGATGTGCCGTTATCCGAAGTGTTGGAACTAGTTAAGAAAAAGCATGATGCCGAAAGCGGAGAAGCGGAGGAATCGAAATGATTGAAGTGAAAAATGTCATGAAAAAATACGGCAGGAAACAGGTATTAAAAGGTCTTTCTTTTACTGCTGAAAAAGGTGAAATTACTTGTTTAATCGGAATAAACGGAGTAGGAAAGACGACAATCATGAAAGCTATTATGGCGCTCACTCCGATTGATAGCGGTGAAATTTTGATTGATGGGGAAAAAATCCGGAAAGAAAGCTTCGAAAAAATTACCTTTATTCCAGATACGATTACGATGTTGCCACAAATGAAAATTTGTGAAGCCTTTACGTTCATGGCCGATTTTTATAAAAACTGGGATCCAAAAAGAGCAGAAGAGTTGCTGCAATTTTTTAAACTAGACCCTACCGAACGGATTGCCAATTTATCAAAGGGGAATATGGCTAAAGTCAATATGATATTAGGTTTGGCACTGAATGTGGATTACTTACTGATGGATGAACCATTCTCTGGTATCGATATATTCTCCCGTGAACAGATTGCCGAAGTGTTTACAAGCCATTTAATTGAAGATCGTGGTGTGATTATCACAACCCATGAAATTAGTGATATTGAACACTTGATTGATAGAGCAGTGCTTATTGATAACGGTGAAGTTTTAAAGGAATTTAGTGTAGAGGAAGTACGTGAAAAGGAAGGGAAATCAGTCGTTGATGTCATGAGAGAGGTGTATCGCGGATGAGAAACTTTTTAAAGCTTCTTAATTTCGAAGTAAATCGATTTTTCAAACTGTACCTAGCCTTAATAGGATTGATAATTGTCAGTCAGTTCATTGGGGCGATTGTCGTGTCAAAAGGATATATGGATAGAGCGGATCAGAATCAACTATCAATGAGCCAATATGTTAAGGATTACTTTTCATTTAATTATTTCTTTGACTCTGAATGGTTTCTGATGCCAATCTTTTTTAGCATCGCTATGTTGATGATTTATGTTTTCTTTATTTGGTATCGGGATTGGTTTGGAAAAAACACGTTTATTTACAGATTATTAATGTTGCCAACTGAAAGAATTACTATTTATTTCGCAAAATTGACGACTATTATGCTTTTAGTACTTGGTTTAGTTACCTTGCAAATATTGTTAATCCCGATTGAAATACAAATTGTTAATAGTATTATACCAACAGATTTGCAATCGCATTTTTCATTTTATGATATTAATAGTTTAGAAATGTGGGGCTGGCTGTATCCGAATACCTTAACGGAATTTATCCTGATTTATGGAGTCGGGCTAATCTTTGTAGCAGTTCTATTCACTGCTATTTTAATTGAACGAAGTTACGGTTTAAAAGGCATATTTTTCGCAATCGTTTATGGAATGCTTTCGTTCGGAGTCTTTTTTGCGCCAATTTTTTTGAATGAATTTTCTAGTGGCTATTTTTACTCACTTGAAGTCCTTCTAATGGTATTAGTAATGGGAACCATCGTATTAGGGAGTGCCATTTGGATCGCAAATCATTTGCTAAAATATAAAATCAGGGTCTAAGGGGGGATAGCAATGAAAAAATATTGGAAAACGATATTGATTAGTTTAATCATCGTGACGACAATCGGTTCTTACTATATTCAACAGGCAATGGCAAAGAATGTATCTTTTAAAATGGAAACTACTAACGGAAATAAGGGAGAAATCGACAATCTAATCATTCATGCAAGTTATCAAAATGGTGATATTTCTCGTAGCTTGGATATATCAAAGGATGGTTCGACTAATCAGAGCGGGTCTTTTATTGGAGAGTTGAAGAGTCGATATTACCCTGGGATGTTTCAAAAATATATTCAAGAACACCGTAAGTTTATGCGTGGAAAAGAAGCAAATCCTGGACAGTATTTTGAAGATGAAGACCGTTTAATTTACACGATTTTTTCAAATAAAGAGGGCCGAGGAGATTCTTTCACTCTGCAAATCGATATACTTGATAAAAATACAAATGAAAGTTCTTCATTTGAAATCAATATGCCAGACCAAGTTAGATATGACTGGATCAATGAGCAAGATGTCTATGTAGAAAATGGAAAAATAAAGATTTTAGCAACAAGTTATCTCAATGGCGAGGAAGAGTTGCACATATATACGGTTGATGAAAACAAAAAGGAATTAGAACATGACTCAATACTTGCAAAATTAGAGTCAGAAGAGGTAGGCCGCGCCAGCATCGATATATTTAATGACTATAATAAAATACAAAATGAAAATTATTTCTTATATATGGTTGAAAAATACAAATATCTAGAAGATGGTGAGCGTGAAATTATCTCTAGCCCAATGTATCTGTATAACTATCTCAATAATGAAGTGAAAGAATGGACAATTCCAGCCGAATTAAAACCACATACGAAGTCGTTGGTTCTACATGGAACAGATATATTCATTCCTGTTTATTCAACTAATGGGTTAGAGCTAAACCGATATAATATTGAAAAGAAACAGTGGGAAGAGCCTTTAAACTTTAAATATCCAAGCATTGCTAATGATAAAGAAGAACCTTCTTTACAGATTACTGATGATAAACTATATTTAGTCAATCGTGTTTCGGATGGTCATTTGTTCTTGATCGGTGATTTACGTACAGGTGAATTATTATATGAAGGTAAAATCATCATCGGAAATAAAGAAAATCGAGATGCAGATTACTCACTTTTTATCGAGCAAGTATATAACCACAATGATTAAATCGAAGAACAGCCGATTTAGAAAATTAGAGCAAGCAGCTTTGGCAGGTATGAATTCTATGATTCATATCTGCCGATTTTTGTTCCCAGGGTGGATGTTTGTGAAATACTAATTGACAGTATGACGATAATGAAATATGTCATTGGGTAAAGTTAAAGGCTCCCAGGAAAGCGCCCAGTCGGAACGGAAATCAACCACACGTTATGGTGATGAGCCAATTAATAATAAAATTATATATTATTTGTAAGGGATTTTTATATAATAGATGTAGGAAGATGCACTACAGTGTCTCTTGTGCTTTTTTTAATTACTTACAAATCGGAAAGGGGGTTCTTGGTCCAAGCACAAAGCAGATTCTGGACGCAATTATGCTGTGGCATAATTGATTAGTAGTACATAGATTAAAAGATGGAGGCGATAAATTGAATGTCCAATGATAATGAAGTTTTATTAGATAAAGAAAAGCGAAATGATGTAAAAGTGAAAGAAGTAAGGAAAGAGGGAGAGCCGACTCCAGCCTTCAAAGGGGCTTCGTGGGCAGCGCTACTAGTAGGTGTTTCGTCTTATCTTATAGGTTTGTTTAACGCAAATATGGAATTAAACGAAAAAGGATATTACTTTGCAGTTTTAGTATTCGGACTCTATTCGGCGATATCTTTACAAAAAGCAGTTAGAGATAAAGATGAGGGAATACCAGTTACTGGTATTTATTATGGTATTAGTTGGTTCGCACTTATTGTATCTATTTCATTAATAGCTATCGGTTTATACAATGCAGGAAGTATTGTTCTAAGCGAAAAAGGATTTTATGGTATGGCATTTGTTCTTAGTTTATTTGCAGCAATAACGGTTCAAAAGAATATAAGAGATACACAGAGGGCAAAAGAAAGAGATTGAGTTATGTACCATGATGGAGCAGAATTCTACTATGCTGCAAGGCTTTCATTTCATTTTTCAACTATCGGAGTGCTTGAATAAAGGTTGTTGAGTTGCCTAGGCAGCTCTTTTTTTCTTTATTGGGATAACGGAGCAGGGATTATTCAAGAAGGAGTACAATCAGTTTAGGAGAATATAGTTCTTCAAATGGAAAACAGGGGGAACTGTGATTTATGGATAAAACTGAAGAACTTTTAAAAAATTTTGGTTTAGTACCTAAGATAGATTTTGTGGATAGTATCAGAAATTTATTAAAAGAAGAAATAGAGAATAAATCGTCCGAAGATAATGAATACTTAAAAACACTATGTATTCAATTATTTGCTTTAGGATGTGTTGACGATACTGTATTAATTTGGAGAGCAAAGGAAAAGGACTTTGATACACATTGTTATATTGATGTTCAACTATTATGTGGTGCAGGATTGGAAAAGACACTGGGGTATCTCGAAAAAATTGATACTTTAGAGACAAAGAAAGAATTAAGCTATTTACAGAAATGTAAAGAAGATTTTGAGGATTTTAACGTAGAAGAAGTTCTAAATTTTTATAAAAAGTATTACGGAATTTAGGAATTTTTGTATTAGGTCATGATAATACCTTGTTGAACTAATGGTTGTGTTGATTACAGAAGGATTAACGCTTTTTTGTTGAGTTTTTTGTACTCCCATGAAAATAAAATTTCTGGCACTAAAAAGTCTAGGCTAAAACAAACTCGACCTTCATATCCGAAAAATGGTAGTGCTTAAAATAGAGATCCGGTTTAGATTATATTAGGAAGCTCCCAATTCAGTGATGGTCACATTGTAACCCAAACTTTCAAGTCTAAGAACAGAATATCGAATAATGGATTGTTCTTTTTGTTTATCAAAGAGTCTTCGCCCAATAAATGGGTCTCGCGCCCAATTGTTCTGTTTGTGAGGGTGGGATATAATGGGGAATAATTCATAACTAACTATATTTTGGAATTCCGAAAGCAGAATGCGCATTACAGCGAAGCATATAGTTCATGAACTTTTTATCAAAGATAAAGGTTGTTGCGATGTTTGCAAGAATTCTTCAAAATCGCTGCCGTCAGAATATATGAAGGGGAACGGAAAATCAATCTATACAAAGGAGCATAAGTTGAACATGGGTCTCACTCTGGAAACGATTCTAGACAAAATGAAACAGGAAATCGATAAATGGATAACCAATATTAGCGATAAGGACGCGGAACAAATCGTAAAGCGTAATTCGCTACAGGCGGGAATACATGATTACGCTCTGCTCGAATATGTTAAGGGCAGGGTGAAGGTGAGGGAAACGGAGAACTTTTTAACATTGCCAGTAGTCAAGACCGGCAAATCTTCGGAAACGCTGACCGAGGAACAAGTGAGAGAGCGGATCGTCCCTGAGCTTGCTTCTTACATACGGCAAAAATTGGACGAGGTGTCGCCGGCGTTGTTCAATTGTCCATTTACTTTTAACGGCAAGTTCCGGACGCGAGAAGGAGATGTTAACGTTCGTATTCTAGAATACGTCGACGAAACGAAGAAGAAACAATTACTGAAACGAATCTCCTTTTATATCGCGGATAAGCTCGAAGCGGGAAAAAATCCGACTAAACCTTTGGAGACGTTTTTCCTCTCCAAGCACCTGCTGGACGAGAGACTGTTTCCAGATTTAGATGTAGTCCATATCATCTCTATTTTCGAGAAAATTCAATATGTGAATAAAGAGAACGAACATCTTGCCAAACATCGCAGATATCTGATTGGTGCTTTGCGGAATTGCTTGGAGAATCACTGGTTGCCCCGTTATTTCGAAAATATGGGAACACAATGGCAAAAAGAATATAAGAAAAAAAGCGATGCCCTTCTTGAAAATACTGAGCAAGGTCCAATCGAACTGGTCATCTATGCTGCAACCTTAATTCTGAAATATGAGCCCTCCCACAGAAGAAATGAGGGGTTGGATATTTTGAATTGTGCTATCGAGTTGGGAAGCGACCGAGCGAAACGTATGACAAAGGAAGGCAGTGGAACGTTCGCCAAGGAAGATGTCAGCTTTTGCGACGAACTGGTGAAATACACAGCCAACGATGTGTTTGCCGAGGTAACCATTGCCATTAAGCAGGAAACGGAGGAGAGTTATGCACGTGCGCTCCGGTTTCTAACTCGCTTGTTAAGCATGGGCTTCCACAATAGCTATCAAATCAAGCTGAAATCTGGCGTCAGGCAATGGCTACCAATCAAAGGATTGGCCAAGTCGGGTACGCATCGCTTCTTCGCCAATGCCCTGGAATATCCGAATTTGCATCCCTTGGTGGAGGAATATGCCCGTGCTGCGATGGAATCGTTTGAATGGTATACGGATACAGAAGGTGAAAAGAATTGCATGGCGGGTAGTTATGCAGTCTTCGGCCTCGGATTGGTAGACCAGACTTATTTTCCGTTAGTAGAAGAATATATGGGAAAGGTTGACGAAGAACACCAATCCGTTCAGAACAACTTCACGGTCGCTTTGGTTGAGTGTCATGGAGTTAACGCGGAAACGATTCCTACGCTGGTGAAGTGTATGCTGCATAGCACGGATTCGATGAAACTGAAGATCAAAACCGATATGGAAAATGCGAGGTATCTCATGCTGCTGCTAAATCAGGTTCGTGGCCTTCAGGATTACGAGGTCGAGCATATCGTATACTTAATCTGGGGCGGAACCGACAAGATGAAAAAGATAGCTTCCAAAACCAAAGGAGACCAAGGAAAGTGGCTCACTGAGTTGGCACAGGCCGCCAGCCGCGGTTAAATTGGCTATAGCTATAGAACATTTTTGAATTTAAATAAAGTAAAACTTCAAGTGTTTGGCTATGACAACAGGACAATTTGCTCTATTAAAAATACGGTTCTTTTGGAAGGTACTCTTAAAGAAGAACTTTTTAGATTGGGTAAATATTACGATATTTATATTGCGGGTTTACTAGGTAATACTAGAAAATTCAAAGGGATAAATAACACTTGCATAGGAAGACCAGTTAAATGGTCTGTTTTTTTATCTGTTATTCAACAAACTGGGGCTTTACTTGAAAATCATTGAGCTGTTTAGACAGCTCTTTTTTCTTATTGTACTAACTGGAAGATTAATTTAACAAGAAAATAAATACGGATAGCTCTTTAAAAAGAACAATCCGTATACCAACGCACCCCTAAAAAGGATTGTATTTTAACTTATTTGGAGCTACTACATAGAAAATCTTTTTAATTGTTCGTGTTGAAGAATTCCAGTCAAAACAAAAAACTCCTGTTATTTTTTGACCTTCAGTGACTACTATACCATATTGATTATTTATTAAAGCTGTAGTAGCACTTTTTCCAAAGAAAAACTTCTTTGAAATTCCTGAAATAAGTGCGGATACTCGCTCTTTCCCTTCAATGATGTTTATTGCTGTTCTTACATTACCTCCTCCATCTGCAGCAAATAGCACATCATTAGATAACAAATGAGTTACTCCTTGAATATCCCCGTTGGATAATGCCAATATAAATTGTTCTATATAATTTTTCTGAAGATTAACAGCCAAATCTTTTCCACTTTTTCTTCCCATTTTAATTTGTGCTCTACTCAATATCTTTCGGCTATTGACAGTCGTTGTTTTTAGAATATCGGCAATCTCACTATGCTTTAGCCCTAGAGCATTACTTAAAACGTAAGCTATCCTCTCTCTAGGTGAAAGGTTTTCCATCAGAACCATATATGAATAGCTTAATTGATCTGCCTGGATTAGCTTCTCAAGAGGCTCACTATTGAATTCCTGTAGTATAGGTTCAGGTAACCATGTACCTATATAACTTTCTTTCTTTTTTCTACTTGACTTTAGTTCATTCATACAGCGGTTAACGATCATTTTATTTATATAAGCCTTTAAATTAGTGATGTCTTTCTCAATCTTTTCATGTTCCTTTATTTTCAAAAAAGTATCTTGAACAATATCTTCAGCATCTGTCATTGAACCAAGCAAATAGTATGCGATTGATAAACAATAATTCTTATATTCTTTATATAAGTCCTCTATATTCAAATCATTGATTAACATGATAAACCCTTCCATCTCTAATGTAATGCATACCGTAATCCTTGGAATATTCTACATACATTTTTATTTTTTATTGTATCTATCATTTTTCTACAAAAGTAATGAATTTCATAAGTTTATTTATTATCTTTGGAAAAATGTAAGCACAAAGTATAGCACAAATAAATGCTTCTCCCCACATTCGTAGCCAATGGATTAAAAATGTATGGCTATATCCTGAGTTTATAGAAACAAGGATAAACGATATGAAACAAGAATTAAAAAGTCCAATTAGAACAGTGTAAATAAAAGACTTATAAATTTTATTTATTTTCATAAATTTAACCTTCTTATATTGTAGTTCATTTTATTCTTAATAATGATGCAAAAATTTAAATCCTTTTGTCCAAGAAGGGTAAGTAGGTTCCCAGCCATATTGTTTTTTTGCTTTTTCATTTGATGATCCTCGTTCCCAAGAATTACATATATCTTTTGTAGGAGGGAGGGGGGCTCCAATAACTTCAGCAAAATAGGGAAGCCAAATAGAGCTTTTTGCAGGTTCATCATCTACGATATTTACAGAACCTGACTGCCAATTTAAAGCTAATACAGCTGCTTTTGCTGCGTCTTTTACGTGGATAAAGGATGTCATCCCATTTGTTGCGTATAACTCCTGCATCTGTAATTGTTTAGCAATTTTACCGTTACCCGAATACCAAGTTCCAGGACCATATAATGTACCATAGCGAAGGATAATGAACTCAGGAATTTCTTTTACCTTTTCCTCTAAAGAAATAACTCCCTCAATTGTTTTTTTGCGAGGTAAAGAGGCATTAATATCTAAAGGTGTTTCTTCGGTAGCTAGCGTATTCCCAGGCTCATAAGCCCATGAAATACTTTGTGCAACTATCTTTTTTACGCCAACGTAATTAGCTGCATCAACAAGGTTTTTTGTTCCTTCTATTCTTATTTTTGAATTATCGTTTATATCGCCACTACTTAGTGCAGTAAGTTGATGCATTACAACATCAGGCTGAGTTTCAGTGAAGGCTGCGTGAACACTATCTCGATCAAACGCATCTGCAACTACTGGTTTTACCCCCATCTCTTGCATTGTTTTAACATGTTTTTCTGATCGAATCATCCCAATTACTTCATACCCTTCTTGTATTAACATTGGAATCACCATTTTTCCAATTACACCTGTAGAACCAGCAAGTAATATCTTCATAAATAAACCTCCTAATGATCATAAATACAAAATTAGTATCTCTAATAACTAAGACAATTAGGGGTTAGGAAGTGTGACACTATTTAAAGAAATGATAAAAATATTTATGTGCAATATTAGAGAGAGTTGAATCCTTACAGTATCTTTTCATGTTTTATGATGTTAGTCTAAATAATGGACACAGAGAATTGGGAGTTTATAAAGTATAATAATCTTAACAATTTACTAGGAGTGTCTAAGATGACAAAACGAAAAAGTTATGACAAAGAATTTAAATTAGAGGCAGTACAATTAGTTGAAAGTGGCAAGAGAGTTGCTGAGGTTGCACGTGAGCTGGATCTTGCAGAACAGACATTACACAATTGGGTAAAGAAATTTAGTAAAGATGGCGAAGTTGCATTTGTTGGTAGTGGGAATTTAAAGCCTGAGGATAAGGAAAATAAAGAATTAGAAAAAAGAATACGTGACCTAGAAGAGGAAAATGCCATCTTAAAAAAGGCTATGGGCATCTTTGCGAAAGACCGGAAGTAATTTACAACTTTATTCAACAGCACCGACACGAATTCCGTGTGGCAAAGATGTGCGAAGTATTAGGTGTTTCAAGAAGTGGTTACTACGAGTGGCTGAACCGACCAAAGAGTAATCAAAAAGAACGGAAAGAAAAGTTAACCAGCCAAATAAAACGAGTGTATTTGGACTCAAGAAGAAATTATGGTAGTCCGAAAATTACAAAACAATTGAATTCAGAAGGAGTCTCTGTATCGCAAAAAACAGTATCGCGAATTATGAAAGAAGAAGGCATTCGCTCAAAAACAGTGAAACAATACAAAGCGACGACGAATTCAAAACATAATCTACCAGTATATCCAAATCTATTAGACCAACAATTTAAAGTAGAACGCCCTGGACAAGCGTGGGTAGCTGACATTACGTATATATGGACCAGTGAAGGTTGGCTCTATCTAGCAACGATTATGGAGTTGTTTTCAAGACGAATCATCGGTTGGGCAATGGATGAGAGAATGACAAAGGAATTAGTGATCCTCGCCTTAAAACGAGCAATCAGAACTCAGACTCCAACGCCTGGGCTCATTCATCATTCAGATCGTGGGAGCCAGTATGCGTCGAAGGAATACCAACAAGTGTTACGAACTAACAGAATGATTACAAGTATGAGTAGAAAAGGAAACTGTTACGATAATGCATGTATCGAGTCATTTCATAGCGTCATCAAAAGAGAGTTAGTTTTTCATGAAAAGTATAAAACGAGAGATCAGGCCAAGAAAAGTATCATTGAATACATCGTTAGTTTTTATAACTACAAGCGTATCCATTCTTTTACAAATTATATGTCGCCCATTGCATACGAAAAGCAATATTTCAAAACTTCACAAAAAACTAAGGTCATATAATTAAACCCTTTTAACCTCACAAATAATTTAAGGGTTACGCCCCTTAAATTATTTGTGAGGCGAGCAAGCGATAGCGCGCTTAGATTTAAAGCAAAATCTCAATTTTCCCTGTCCATTTTCTTGACATAGTATCATTATGCATAGCTATAGGGGCAGCATCTTTTTCTTGTCGTGTTAACGGAGCAGGTTATCTCAACCAAAGAAACATTGAATTAAGCTAACTGGTAATCTAACAAAAGCCTCATTTTCGCATATATAAAAATCTCCTTCAAAGGTTTAACGATATAAAAAGGATAATTAATACATTTTGTTAGGAGGGAAGCTTTTGTTACGATGGTCTATTTCTCCAGTATCTGATTATCTAACATAACCCATTCAACTAGAAGCGGTGTACCAAAAAAGGTAGTACCACTTTTCATGTCGAATAGTTAATTACAAATATGCTTTTAGACAAGAAGGGAGAATTTTTACATGGTTGAGACGAAAAAAGAAAAGATTATAAATAGACTTGAACATCATTTGCGAATGACTTCGAGGCAATTGATAAAAATGGGGACGGAAGAAGAAGCGATTCATTATTTAATAGAGTCATTTAAATCAGAGCTATATTGTGATTTTGTTGGAGTGATTTTGGCGGATGCTGATGAATTCGTACCGAAAGCATGGGGTGGAAATGCTAATGAGTTTAGTAATGTTTTTCCTATGGAAATAGAAAAATGCTCACCGCTAATACTTGGGCAAAGTTTACATAGTAAAGAAACAAACAAACAGGAAGACTGTATATTAATGGCTAAGTTAAAAGAAACGGGTGTAAAAACATGGTTTACAGTGCCTCTTACAGATGATGTACATCGATTTGGATTTTGTATTATCGGATTTTTTACCTATGTACCTTTGCTTGAGATGGATAAAATATTTGACGAGTTCGGTAAAGATGTTGCGATTGCGATTTCTTTGGCAAGACGGAAGGACCAGCAATTAAGAAAAATTGAGGGAATTGAATGGATTAGTCGAAACTTATCAATCAATCAGTCACTCAAGGAGAATATAAATGAATTTACTATCCGAGCTGGACTAGGGACAAATGCACAATCTGCCTGTATTTATTTATTTAATGAAAAAGAAAATTGTTTCGATTTACAAGTCCCTGTTTTTGGTATTAAAGATTTCGATGAAAAGGTTATAGTGGATCATAAAAATACATTTAAAGAGTATTTTCCATTCATCGAAAAATCGGGTGGTCATCAAATAACAATTCCAATTGTCGTTGATTTGAAAACAATCGGTGTTCTGCAAGTAGGAAATAAGAATGGCAATCTCCTATTTTCACAAGACGATGTAAATACACTGAAATTATTAAGTGATCATATAGCAATTTTGCTCGAAAATGCGCTACTTTACAATTTAGAGAAAGATAATCGTAAGCGTTTACATATTCTCCTCGATTATCAGCAAGCTCTTGTGAAAGAAACGGTTGTCAATGATGATTTTCACGGTGTAACGAAAATGTTAGCTGAATTATATGGTGGTTCAGTTATTTTATTAGATCGTTTTTTCCATCCTTTATCATACAAAATTGAAGAAAGTGAATTAGGGGATATTGGTAAGTTGAGAGAGGTATTGGAAAATGAGCGTATAAGGACAGGGACGTTTAAAGTATTGGAACAAGGCGGGCCCCCTTTTTTGATTTCGCCAATCAATGGTGTGAATGCGCTATTGGGCTATCTGGCAATTTGCATGAATAATGGAGATTTAGATGAATTTGATCAATTGACGGTGGAACTTTCAAGAAATATTTGTTCCATTCAGTTCATTAAGCAGAAACTTGTGTTGGATGCCGATAAACAGGCGAAAGATACATTGATGAGTAAATTACTTGTGAAAAATATTGAAGATGACCAAAGTATTTTGCAGTATGCAAATCTTTTTCAATGGGATATTTTTAAGCCTCATCGTGTTGCAAATTTGGCAATCGACTTGGCTGAATCTGAAGTAGCTGGACTGAATTTATTTGAGCAAACAGCAAAAAAATCGATTGTATGGGATTACATTAATGAAGGAATTACGCTGAAATCGAAGAAAATTTTAATGGCTACATTCAGTGAACACTTTTTATTCATCGTGCCGATAGAGGATGAAAAAAATCGCAAACAGTTTTGGATGGATTTTTATAAAACAGTAAGAAAAGCAGTATCCAAAAGTATGATAAAGTGTGAAGTTCACTTAGGCATTGGGAGTAAGGTAGAAAATATGAATGAGTATTTCAATAGTTACGAACAATCATTGCAAGTATTAAATGTCGTTAAAAGCCGATTTAAATCTAAGGGCTATTCACTGTTTGAAGAAATAGGATCATACACAATCTTGCATGATCTAAACTTTTCAGTTGTCACTACATTCATTGAAAGTCAGTTGGGCGTATTGCTTGATTTTACAGATAAAAAGAATAGCGATTTGCTTCAAACACTTAGCACATACTTGCAGCATAACGGCAATGCTAAAGGTACCTCTGAAGAGTTATATATTCATCGAAGCTCATTACTTTACCGTTTAGAAAAGATTGAGAGTCTACTGGAAATAGATTTAAATGATTCAGAGACACGTTTTAACTTAATGATGGCAATCAAACTATACGATTTAAATCGACAGATCTTTTAATGGGGCTACTTAAAAACTTGTAAGTGTGAGCTAAATCAAAAAGAGGCAATTCGTTCAAAATCGAACGAATTGCCTCTTTTCCTTTTCATATTTTTTACTCCGGATTTACTGTCAATATGGCAGGGTACCTTGGATTTTACATACTAAATAGATCTATAGATGATGCCACATCATAACAGTGCCTGTGTTTCAACTCACTATTTTTCGCTTCAATTTTATAGCGTGATTTCGCATTCCCTTTAAATTCCTCACTATTTTAAATCACTTCTTGATCTTTTTGTTCAGTCGATTTAATTGTCACAGAATAGGTTTTATTTTTTGCCCCCTCTGTATAACAACTATAATCGTGGACTTTATCAGTGGTCACTGTTTAATGGGTCTGTCTTTTTTATTTAACAATTTTGATGAAAAAAATAGAATGATTCCTACAGAGTGTACGTATCAAATAAAATGTTTGAAAAATATAATTACGATAACAATTAAAATTATCACATTGTTACAGAATAGTTACAAAAAAGGGAAATGTTACAAATTATTTATGGGGCATGAAAAGACTATTGGATTAAAGAGTAAAATCAAAGCAAGTTTGTGGATACACGATTTATTCAAAATCAGGGGGGATATAATGGCTGTAGATTACTCGTTTAAAGTAAGATTTGGCGATACGGATGCTGCGGGAATTGTTTTTTTTCCAAATTTTTATAGGTGGATGGACGAAGCGACGCATGAATTTTTTACCGAGTTGGGACATCCAACATCTGAGTTATTATCCATAGAAAAAGTTTCGACGCCTCTTTTAGATTCTAAATGCGAATTTAAGACGCCGCTTTTTTTCGAAGATGAGGTAATTGTGAAAACAGAAGTCATCGAGCTTCACAATAGAGTATTTAAATTATCTCATACATTTTATCGTGGAGAGACATTGATTGCTGCAGGGTACACATTGCATGCTTGGACTTCATTTAAAGAGAAACCAAAAGCATTAGCAATTCCAGAACATATTCGTGAAAAACTAACAGTACATCAAAAAATATTATCAGGTAGCAATTGAGATTATCTTTTTAATGTAGAAGACAAACTAAGTATATAAAAGTTGAGGGTTTGAGTTTTTCAGAGTCTTCTATAGTAGGAAATATAAAAGAGTTTAATTGCTTTATTTTTATTTTTATGAAAGCGTTATCTTTTTTGTGGGGGTCTTGTCAGAACTGTAGTACCAATAACTCAATAGTGAAAGAGAAATGGACGGATATAGGAAAGTGATTTTTGTCATCATTTTCAAAATCGACAATAATCTAGGCTCATCACCATAAGTTGTGTATGACATTTTTAAAAATATATGCATTGTATATTGGTTGATTGGAGTGGAGACTGGGCGGCTCATCGGACGCCCCCTGGAAGCTCTGCTCTGCGCGAAAGCGAAGCGTCAGCGGCAAATGTTTTTTCTGTGCGAAAGCGAAGCGTCAGCAACAAAGCGCCCAGTCGGAACAGAAATCAACCACACGTTTTGGAGAAGAGCAATAATTTAGAGCTATTTCGGAAGGGGTTATATCAGATGGATTTGTTTTTACAATACTTAATTACTGGACTGACTGTGGGGAGTATTTATGCATTATTAGCTATTGGATTTGTAACAATTTATAACGTTACAGGGGTATTGAATTTGGCGCAAGGAGAATTTGCAATGATTGGAGCACTATCTTGTGTCACATTTGTCAATTTGGGTATCCCCATCTTAGGTGCAATTCCACTTGCGATTTTGCTTACGGCCTTTATCGGCTTAGCAGTTGAAAGATTAGCTATAAATCCTGCTGGAAAAGCAACGCCGATAGTGTTGGTTGTTATTACATTAGGTGTTTCAACTTTTTTAAAAGGGATGGGTTTGATCATATGGGGAACATCTCCAAAATCTCTGCCACCGTTAGTTGAAAGTAAGTCAATCGAGTTTTTCGGGGCTGTCGTAAATTCGCAAAGTTTATGGATTCTTGTAGTATTACTTGCACTTTTAATAGTGCTTTATTGGTTTTTTGAAAAAACATTTCTCGGTTCTGCTTTACGCGCAAGTGAAAAAAATCCACGTGCTGCAAGCTTAATGGGGATTAACACAAAAACGATGTCTATGATTGCTTTTACAATTGCTGCTGGATTAGGCGCTATAGCGGGTGTCATGATTGCCCCACTGACAGATGCAACATATGAAATGGGCTTTTTTCTCGGTATAAAAGGTTTTGTAGCAATGATTTTCGGTGGAATGCACAGCATACCTGGAGCTGTTGCAGGCGGATTACTATTGGGCGTCATTGAAGCATTTTCGGGCGGATACATCTCTACTTATTATACGGATGCATTGGCATTTGGTTTCTTATTGCTCGTTTTATTTTTCAGACCACAAGGCTTGTTTACAAAGGCAACTGGAGAACGTGTTTAGAGGGGGGATTTATAGTGGAGAAAGTAGAAACGATTTTATATGGAAGGCGCTGGAAAAGTTTTTTAGGATTTATTGCATTGATTTTGTTATTACCACTGGTTGTAAGTTCGCAATACGTATTTACGCTTTTGATTTTAATCGGGATTTATTGCATCATCACCATTGGTCTAAGTTTACTTATAGGTTACGCCGGACAAATTTCGATAGGACACGCTGCATTTGTCGGAATAGGCGCTTATGTTTCCGGTGTCTTAACAGTTAAATATAGCGTATCACCTTGGATTGCGATGGGAATTGGAATGGTCGCGACGTTCATCATTGCTTATTTGATAGGAATGCAAGTTTTAAAACTAAAAGGTCATATTTTGGCATTGGCTACAATTGCGATTAACGTCATTGTATACATTTTATTGGTGGGGCTAAGTGATTATACAGGGGGAGCTGGTGGTTTAGTCGGTATTCCAAATTTATCATTACTGGGACTGGATTTAGGAAACCAAGTGAACTTCTACTTCTTTGTTTGGAGTATTGTCTTTGTTGTTATCTTGTTTTCTACTAATATTATTCGTTCGAGTGTTGGGAGGATATTACGAAGCATTCATGATAGTGAAATTGGAACGGAGACACTAGGTGTCAATGTAACAAAATATAAAGTAGCTATTTTCGCATTAAGTGCTGTGTATGCTTCATTGGCGGGGAGTCTGTACGCGCATTACATTAATTTTATCGCACCGCCAACATTTTATATTTCATTTTCAATTTTACTTCTTGTAATGGTGATGGTCGGTGGTGTCCATTCCATTTGGGGAGCAATTATCGGAACGGCTTCTATTATGTTTTTAAATGAAGTAATTCGTTTTGTAGGGCATACGTATTTCAATATTAATGGTGAAGTCGAAATCGTAGTGTATGGTTTAATCATAATACTTGTTATGATCTTCATGCCTAAAGGATTGGTTGGAATACTAGACGTCAGGAAAATATCACCTGTTAGAAGTTCTATAAAGAAAGATGTAACTATTGAGAAAAATGTTGCTTCTGAGAAAGGGGTCTAGATATGGGCAATTTACTCCAAGTAAATGGTTTAACGAAAAAGTTCGGTGGAGTGACAGCGGTGAATGATGTTAGCTTTCATGTCGGTGAAGGAGAAATTGTCGCTGTTATCGGCCCTAATGGAGCGGGTAAAACGACATTGTTTAATATGATTTCTTCATACATTCAACCGACAGACGGAGAAGTTCTTTTTAAAGGAAAAAAAATCTCAGGAAGGAAAATTTTTGATTTAGCTCACCTTGGAATCTCCAGGACGTTTCAAAACTTGCAAATTTTCAGTAATATGACGGTTTTGGAAAACGTGATGATGGGGACTTCAGTGAATATAAAAACGAATGTTTTTAGTGCTGGATTCCGTCTTCCAACGGTAAAAAGAGATGAAGAATATGCATTTAAAGCAGCTTATGAAGTATTAACGATGATGGAGATGAGTGATCTATTACATGAACAAGCTGGACAACTATCTTATGGATTGCAAAAGAAGTTGGAGTTCGCACGGGCAATTGTTTACAAACCAGAGCTCATCATGTTGGACGAGCCTATGGCAGGCCTGAATGATGCCGAGACAAATACAATGGCAGGATATATTAGTGATTTAAAGGAAAAAGGACATTCGTTTTTATTTGTAGAGCATAAAATGGCGACAATTATGCAACTTGCTGATCGGATTGTGGTTCTTGATTTCGGGGCTAAGATTGCGGAAGGTACCCCTGATGAAATACAGAAAAATGAAAAGGTAATTAGTGCTTATTTAGGAGAGGAGGCAATTTAATGTTCAAAGTTGAAAGTCTTAGTTCACGTATCGGGAAGATTCAAATTTTACATTCGCTCGACTTTCATGTGGACAAAGGAGAAATTGTATCCATTATTGGTGCTAATGGCGCTGGGAAAAGTACGTTATTAAATACATTAGCGGGCATTTACACACCAGTCGAAGGAAAAGTAATACTTCAAGATGATTTGATTAGTGGTCTCCCTGCCCACAAAATAGTTGGGAAAGGTTTATGTCTTGTCCCAGAAGGACGTCAAGTTTTTCCGGGACACACCGTAAAGGAAAACCTAACGTTAGGGATTTACTCGAAATACTATAAAGACCGGAAACATGTTGAGGAGAATTTGGAAAAAATGCTGAATTTATTTCCAGGATTGAAAAAACATTATCATAGGATTGGTGGGAATTTGAGTGGCGGGGAGCAGCAGATGCTTGCGATTGGACGTGCGCTCATGTCTGATCCTAAAATAATTCTACTAGATGAGCCATCGATGGGGTTAGCGCCAAAAATAGTGAATGAAATTTTGGAGATTTTAGTGCGAATTAAAGAAGAAATGGGAACAATGGTCATTTTAGTAGAACAAAATGTTAAAGCAGCGTTAAAAGTGGCTGATCGTGCATACGTAATGGATCAAGGAAAATTCATAATGGATGGCACGAATGAAGAAATTAGTTCGAATCCCGAAGTGAAATCAGCATATCTAGGCATAAAGGTAGGGTAAGTGAACGAATTGTTTTGACAAAAAATTGGGGGAGTGGAGGGTTTGTATGAAAAAATTTTTAAAGGGTAAACTAGTTGCTATTTTATCTTTAGTTTTTATATTAGTTGTTGCGGGATGTGGAATTGAGAATGCAGAGGAGGCAAGCGGGAAGAAAAATGAGGAAGGAGTTATAAAAATTGGTGTGATTGTAGCTGAAACAGGTCCAGCATCAACACTTGGTAGCGCACAAGCAAAGACTGTGGAGTTACTACAAAAACAATTAGATGAAGCAGGGCCAATTGATGGTAAGAAAATTCAGCTTATCAAACAAGACTATGAAACGAATGATACAAAAGCGGTAGTCGCGATGGATAAATTAATTTCAGAAGATGTTGTAGCGGTTATTGGAGCGACTCAATCGAGTACTACGATGGCCATTATACCAAAAGCAATTGAGAAAAAACTACCATTACTTACAATTGCACCGATTGAATCGGAAAGTGAGTATGTATATAGCATGGCACAAAGCACAACTGTCATTGCAATGCCGATTGTTGAATATTTAAAGAAGAATAATATTAAAAACGTAGCGTGGGTAAATGCTTCTGACGGCTTCGGAGTAACTGGTAAGCCAGCATTTGAAGCGTTGGCTAAGGAAAATGGCATCGAGATTATTGCTCATGAAGAGTTCGATGCTACAGCTACAGATATGACAATTCAATTGACAAAAGTTCGTAAAAAGGATCCTGAAGCGATCATCGTTTGGTCGAGAACACCTGGCGCTGGAATTATCGCTCGTAATTTTAAAGCAATGAATTTCGACATTCCGATGATTCAAAGTACTGCTGCTGCAAACCAAGGATTCTTGGAACAAGTGAAGGATAACAATGAAAACATTATGGTCGTTGGTAGTAAACTAAGTGTTATCGATCAATTGCCAGATTCGGATCAAAAAGAAATGCTAAAGGCATTCAGTGATGCATATAAAAAAGAATTTAATAGTGAACCGGACTTATTTGCTGCGCATCTTTTGGACGGTGTAAATGTTGTCGTAAAAGCGATTAAAGCAGGAAATGTAACATCTGAAGATATTCATACTTATTTACAAAACGATTTAGGAAAATACTTAGGGGCTACGGGAACTTTTGATTTTGGTGTATCACAAGCAAGCCCTGAGCCTGATGGAATATCTGTTTTAAGTATTGAAAATAATGATTGGAAATTTACTGAGTAAATAAAGAGACCAATAACATTAAATATTGATATAGGTAGGTCTCTTGTCTTTTACGCGAAAGCGATTTATCTATTGTAATATGAAAGAACATATTTAAACATCGTAACTTACAACAGAAAAGCTGAACCGGAGCTACCTCCAGTTCAGCTTTTTTGTATTTATTATTGTAATAGAAAAAGATATTCGTAATGTGAAATGATCTATTTTGAGATGGAGGATGACTTGAATAAAGGATTTTTGGCAGTTTGAAGGATCATGAATTTATATAAAGGATTTCAAAGGTAACAGTTATGAATGGAAAGTAAGATATTCATATAATTTGATGAAAGAAGATGTCTTTTTCCTACACTATGTAGATACAACGTAAATTATTGTCTGTATATAATGAAAATATAGAAAAAAGTTAGGAGAGATTAATAATGATGATTAAAACAATTGGTGTAGTTGGCGCTGGTTCTATGGGTGCAGGTATTGCAAATCTTGCCGCACTGAATGGCTTTAACGTAGTTTTGCGAGATATTAAAGATAGTTATTTAGAAGGGGCCATGGCTCGAATTAATAAATTTATGTCAAAAAGTGTTGAGCGAGGGAAAATGACTGAAGAGCAAAAGCAGGAAACACTTTCGCGCATCCAGACAACTACAAAGCTTGAAGATTTGAAAGATGTCGATGTTGTTATTGAAGCAGTTCTTGAAGATCTGGATTTAAAGAAAGAGGTATTCTCACAGCTTGATGAAATTGTTAGAGAAGATGTCATAATAACTACGAATACATCATCCATGTCCATAACAGAAATTGCGGCTACAACGAAACGTCCGGACCGTGTCGCAGGTATGCATTTTTTCAACCCTGCACAATTAATGAAACTGGTAGAAATCGTACGCGGTTACGAAACGAGTGATGATACGGTGTCTGCTTTGAAAGCGCTATCAGTTCAACTGAAGAAAGAAGTTGTGGAAGTCAAAAAAGATACGCCTGGATTCATTGTCAACCGCATTATGATTCCTCAGTTTATCGAGGCGATTCGTCTTTTAGAAGAAGGTGTAGCATCTGCAGAAGATATTGATAAAGCAGTGAAATTTGGGTTGAACTACCCTATGGGACCGTTCGAATTACAAGACTATGCTGGTGTCGATATCGGCTACCATGTAATGGAATATTTCAACAATGAATTTAACGATCCACGCTTTGCACCACCTTTACTAATGAAACAAATGATGAGAGCTGGTCGTTTCGGTAAGAAATCAGGAGCAGGATTTTACGATTATGAGGAAAAAAAGGAGCTGGTGAAAAAATGATATATAAATCTTTGTTAGTGGAAGTTGAAAATAATATAGCTACAATAACGATTAACCGTCCACCTGTAAATCCACTAAATACTCAAGTGTTCAATGAGTTATCTGATGTGTTCAGTAAGTTGGATGAAGAGGATGATGTTCGGGCAATTGTTTTAACTGGCAGTGGTGAAAAAGCATTTGTTGCTGGTGCAGATATTTCCGAAATGGCGGGATTGGATCTTGTCGGAATCAATAAGATGAATAAAGTATCTAGATCAGTATTCACACAAATAGAAAATTCAACTAAGCCAGTCATAGCAGCGTTGAATGGAATGGCACTTGGTGGTGGACTAGAACTTGCTCTGGTGTGTGACTTACGTATTAGCACTGAAAAAGCAAAGTTCGCATTTCCAGAAGTAGGTCTTGGAATTATTCCTGGCGGAGGAGGCACTCAACGTTTACCTAAAATTGTTGGGCAGGGGATAGCGAAAGAACTCCTCTATTTTGGAGAAATGTTCGATGCTGTTCGTGCACTTGAACTGGGTATTGTAAATAAAGTTGTGCCAGCTGAAGAAGTTATACCTGTTGCAAAAGAATGGTCAAAAAAACTTGCTCAAAAGCCACCAGTTGCCCTGCAAATGGTAAAACAGGCCGTCAATGCCGGAAGTAATACGGATATCGAGTCTGGGTTAATCATTGAAGCAGCATGTTTCGGTAATGCATTTTCCACAGAAGATCGAAAAGAAGGGTTGAATGCATTCGTTGAGAAGAGAAAGCCAGTTTATATTGGTCGTTAATAAAATTAATAGAAAACGTTCATATACAAAGTCACCAGGTTCTTCATTTTCTACAAAACTTTAGTAGGGAAGACAGTGAATGATCAGATTTCTAGATGGAGGGAGTGAAAGAAAGTGTTGATAGAAGAAATGGAGACAAATAGCTTCTTATCTGGAAGTATTGTTCCGGAAGATATATTCACACCGGAAGATTTTAGTGAAGAGCATAAAATGATTGCCGATATGACTGAGAAGTTTGTGGTGAATGAAGTTATGCCTGCACTAAAAAAAATTGAAAATCAAGAATTCGATGAAACGGTCCGTCTTATTAAAGAAGCGGGAGAACTTGGATTAATCGGTGCTGATATTCCAGAACTAGATGGCGGATTAGAACTTGGGAAAGTGTGTGGCGCAATCATTTCTGAGAAGATGGCTATTAGCCGTTCTTTTTCCATTACATTCGGGGGACAAACTGGTATTGGTGCACTACCAATAGCTTATTTTGGGAATAAAAAGCAAAAGGATAAATATTTGCCTGTTTTATTAACTGGAAAAAAGATTGCTGCGTATGCGCTGACGGAGCCATCTGCTGGAACTGATGCAATGGGACTGAAAACAACTGCCAAGTTATCAGCTGATGGAAAATATTATGTGCTCAACGGAGAAAAACAGTGGATTACAAATTCGGCGTTTGCAGATATCTTTATTGTTTATGCAAAAATAGACAACGCTAAAATAACGGCATTTATCGTTGAAAAAGAGTACGAGGGTCTAACGACTGGTCCTGAAGAGAAAAAAATGGGGCTGAAAGGATCGTCAACTCGTTCACTCATCTTGGAAAATGTAAAAGTACCGATAGAAAATGTGATTGGAGAAATTGGTCGTGGTCATATCATCGCTTTTAATGTCTTAAATATTGGTCGTTTTAAATTATCTTCAACGGCACTTGGTATTTCCAAGCGATCGATTGAACTTGCGACAAAGTATGCCAATGAACGTAAACAGTTTCACAAGTCGATTTCTAGTTTTAATTTGATCAAACAAAAAATTGCTGATATGACGATTCAAACATTTGTCAATGAAAGTAGCGTTTATCGCACGGCTGGCGGAATGCAAAAAGGTTTTGAGGAAATGAAAGACAACGGTGCGAGTTACGGTGAAACGATTGCAGGTTTTGCTGTCGAATGTTCGATGAATAAAGTTTTGTCTTCCGAAACGCTAGATTTTGTTATCGATGAAGCCGTTCAAATTCATGGTGGGTATGGCTATATGGGTGAATATGAGGTAGAAACTCTTTACCGTGATTCACGTATCAATCGAATTTTTGAAGGTACAAATGAAATAAACAGAATCATAATAGCTTCTACATTGTTGAAACGTTATGTTGCAAAAAATCATTCAATACATCCTGAAAATGGGCCACTTCAACATGAAAAACAGACACTCCGTCTTTTGAAGGATTATTACCATGTGACAATCCAAGCGATTCATCAGGCTAGTATCGATAATATGAATGAAGAGCAAGAAATCGCGGCATTCCTTGCAAACCTTGCAATTGGTATTTACGCAAGTGAAAGTGCCATCCTGCGTGCTGAAAAAGCAATCAAGCAGTCTTGGGAAGAACAAAATGGACAAAAATTAGATTGTGCAAAAGTCTTTATTCATGAAATTGCGCAACGGAGTGCAATTGTAGGGTTAAATTTACTTAATCATCTTAACGATCATGAGGGGTTCTCACAGGCAACAGGACGGCTGATTGCAAGTAGTAAAGAAAATATAGTTGAAACAAAGAGGCGTATTGCTGATCGAGTAATTACGATAGAACGCTATATTGTTTAATTAATATGAAGAAGAGGTACTGAAAAATAAAAAAAGTAGAGTTTTTAACAGGTGTGTTATTGGGGGGAAATAGGTTTTTTATTGAGTGATAAAAGGAATTTTTCGTTGCTTTATTTGCCTATATATCCCTATTTTAACTGATTATAGTGCAGGGCTACTCGCCCCCCGCCCACAGGAAAGCGAGTAGCCTGTAGCGGAAATTCGTCTTTTAAATGTATAAAAATGGTCAATCAATACACCTGAATTTTTTATAATCGTTCAGAATATGCGAGAAAGTCGAGTCCCTACACGAAGCGAAAGAGAAGAAGGCTTACTTAGGGGCGCGTCGTCCTAAGTCGACGCCTTCATGACCAACTTCCAATTGTCTCAGGAAGCTCGGTATCGCTCATGGATAGCGTATGTCAGAGTAGTGGATCCAAATAGTAGATTTTTCAGGTAAGTCATTTTTCAGTTGCCTTAAGAATAGTGAAAGGAATGTATAGAATGACAGACATTGTTTTATTAGAAGGTGCACGTACGCCATTTGCAAAAATTTCAGGTTCATTCCGTGACATTACGGCTACTGAACTAGGTGTAATCGCAGCAAAAGAAGCAATTCGTAAATCAAATATCAACCCCAATGACATCGATCAAGTCGTATTCGGCAATGTTCAGCAATCGAGTAAAGATGCTCATATGTTAGCAAGACATGTTGGCTTGAAAGCGGGTACATCTCTTGAGGTACCTGCAGTCACAATCAACCGTGTCTGTGGTACTGGTATTGAGGCAATTTTAACTGGTGCACGCTATATTCTTACAGGAGAAGCGAATGTCGTTTTGGCCGGTGGTACTGAAAATATGAGCCAAGTACCTCACGTTATTCGCGGTGCGAGATGGGGAAGCCCTCTTGGAGGACCAATGGTTGAAGACTGGGTATGGGATGGCTTGCTTGATACGAACGCTGGATACACAATGTCGCAAACCGCAGAAAACCTTGCAGAAAAGTATAAAATAACACGTGAAGAAGTGGATGCCCATGCACTTTCTAGTCATGAGCGCGCTATCAAAGCGAGAGAAAAAGGCTATTTTAAAGAAGAAATTGTCTCTGTAAATGTAAAAGGAAGCAAAGGTGATACCATCGTTGAACATGACGAACATATCCGTGAGACAACTATGGAAAAGCTCGGGAAACTGGAAGCCCGTTTTGTTATGGGAGGGGTTGTTACACCTGGAAATGCAAGTGGAATGGTTGACGGTGCAGCGGCAGTTATTATTGCATCTAGCCATTATGCAGAGAAAAATGGATTGAAACCGATTGCGCGTCTTGTTTCATGGGATGTTGTTGGTGTTGATCCGAAATATATGGGGATTGGTCCGGTACCGGCAATTAGAGGAGCTTTGAAAAAAGCAAATTTACAGTTGGAAGATTTGGATTTGATCGAAATTAATGAGGCTTTCTCTGCACAATATTTAGCTTGTCAGAAGGAACTTGGATTTGACTTGGAAATAGGAAACGTTAATGGTGGTGCTGTTGCTCTCGGACATCCACTTGCAGCAAGCGGAACAAGAATTACGCATTCACTTATTTACGAATTAAAAAGACGTAATAAAAGGTATGGTGCAGCGGCAGTTTGCATCGGCGGGGGGCAAGGAATCGCAGCAATTTGGGAATCATTATAAAAAATATAAGTATTTCTAAGTGTTGTTCGTAGAAGTCGATTTGAGCATTTATTTCTAGCCAGTTGTTGGGACTATCTATAGTAGGAGAGGTGGAAAATTTGGATAACATTTTAATACATTCCAATGTCAGTGATTTATTGAAAATCAAAGCTAATAAATTGCCGAATCGGGAAGCAATCTATTATGAAAAAAGAAGAATGACTTACGGACAATTAGATCGTGAAGTGACAAAACTTGCACAAGGACTAATAAGTAATGGTATTAACAGCGGCGATCGCGTGGCGGTTGCCCTCATAAATTCAATTGAATTCGTCACATCATTATTTGCTATTGCACGTGTTGGAGCTGTTTTGATTCCTCTTAATCCATTTTTCACCAAGGAGGAAAGTTCCTATATAATGCAACAAACAGGAGCCAAAGCGTTACTTTGTGGGGAAGTAAGTTTTTATTCAGAACTTCGTGAAGAAATAGAATCGTTGGAGATTCTAATTTCCGTTGGTTTTCAGGCAGAGGGATATCTTTATTATGATGATTTATTAGTTGGTAATGAATTTGAAGATATTCACGTTGAGCCGAAGGGTAATTTATTTACAATTATGTTTACATCGGGCACAACAGGACGTCCAAAAGGTGCGATGCTAACACATGAAAATGTATTATTTAGTTCTGGTTCAGCTTCAAAAATTATGGAATGTACAGAGGATGATGTGTTTTTAATTCCAAATCCATTATTTCATATTATGGGTATCACATTTCTCCTTCGGGCAGTATTTTGTGGTGGGAAATTAGTGATAATGGGGAAGTATTCAGTGACAGGGGCATTGGCACTCATCGAATCAGAAAAAGTAACTGTACATCCAGGAGTTCCAACGATGTTTATATTGGAACTGAATTCTCCTGATTTTGAGAAATATGACTTAAGTTCCCTTCGAACAGGTGAAATGGCTGCTGCACCATGTCCGGTGGAAGTTGTAAAAAAAATACGGACGGATATGAACTGCAATATTTTAATCGCATATGGCTCAACTGAAACGTCTGCAACACTTACCCTGACTGGATTTGATGCCGATGATAAGGCTCGTTCGGAGACAGTGGGGCAACCGATACCTGGCGTGGAATTAAAAGTGGTCGATGAAAATCGTCAGGAGTGTAAGGTCAGCGAGGTTGGTGAACTTGCTTGTAAAGGTCCTGGCGTGACTAAAGGATATTACAATATGCCGATAGAAACTGCTCAAGCGATTGATCAGGAAGGTTGGTTTTATACAGGAGATTTGGCTACAATCGATGAAAATGGTTACGTTCGTATAGTCGGTCGGAAAAAAGAAATGATTATTAAAGGTGGATTTAATATTTATCCGCGGGAATTAGAAGAGACGCTTCATCAATATCCAGCTATTTTGGAAGCGGCAGTCATCGGTCTTCCAGATGCGATATTTGGCGAATTGACATATGCCTGTGTTGTCCTTCGAGAAGGGGAGGCATCTACAGAAGAGGAATTACTTGCTTTTATGAAAGAGCGGTTTGTCAAATACAAAATTCCAGACAAGTTCCTCATTCTAGATAAGTTACCCGTCACTGCGTCAGGGAAGATAAGCAAAATAAAGTTGAAAGAAGAGCTAGTTAAGTATAATCAACCCCTTTCAACTTAGTATGAGATAGGACTATTACCACGTCTGATGCGCATTCTAATAATTGGATATTTTATCAGGAGTGTTGATTGGGAAAAAATAGGTTTATTATTGAGCGATAAAAAGATCTATTTATTCAGGTGTGTTGATTAACCATTTTTATACATTCTAAGAGGCAGATTTCCGCTACGGGCTACTCGTTTTGCCACTGACGCTTCACTTTCGCACATATAAAACATTTGTAGCTGACGCTTCGCTTTCGCTACAGAAAACAATTGCTGCCGCTACGTTACACTATGCTTTCGCACAGAAAACATTCGCTCCGTGCAGGGTCTCGTCTGTCTCGCTTTCCAGTGGGAATCGAGTAGCCCTACTCTACAATCAGTTAAAATAGGAATATATTGGATCATCACAATAACGTGTGGTTGATTTCTTTGATAGAAAGAGCTTGTTTTTCGATAAAAGCCTAAAAAGTTTCGATAAAATGAGATTTTGTTTCGATAAAAGCTCAAATAGTTTCGATAAAGAGCGATTTTGTTTCGATACTAAGAAAAGAGTTGTCTCTTGCGCTGAGACAACTCTTTTCTATGGCTCTTCGACAAAAAACGAGGGGGTGATTTCCTTTCCAGCTGGATACTTTCCTGGGGCGTCCGATGAGCCGCTTTACTCGCGTTGCTCGTTGCAGGGTCTTATCTGTGACGCTAATCTCCAAGGAGTTGCCCATCAGAACGAAGATCAACTAATACATGGCATATGTTTTAACAAATATCATCCATAACTTTTTGTGATGAGCCAACAAAAATCCTTTTTTTCGCTCAAAAATTAAACCTATTTTTTCCTAATCAACACGCCTGCTATTTATTACCACTTTGCTAATATATTAGATGAAAATAACAAAGATAACTATTGGTTTATCCCTAAAAATGATTAACCCTAGTGTAATCAGTATTTATTGTTAAAAGTTGTATGGAAAATTGATATGTCTATCGTTTCTTTTAAGATGATTTATCTATAGGAATCTATTTTGATTAATTATTGTCAAAGTAGATTCTTTTTTTGTTGTTTTTAGATAAACAAACAAAATGAATGTTTGTTTACAAATAGATGGATTTATTATATATTGTTTATTAAATAATGAACGTGAAGGAGTTTTGTTTATGAATATAACTGATTTGACAATAGAGGAATTATCGAGGGGGTATGTTAATAAAGGTGATGCTTATGAATGTATTTTTTGTAAAGAGACATTTGATTCTGAGGAAGTATTCAAAATAGATAATCGTTTTTTTACGGCTAAAAAAGTTATACAACTCCACATCGAGAAAGAACATGGCTCGGTGTTTGAAGCGTTAACTCAATTAGATAAGAAGTATACGGGCTTATCAGATATCCAAACCGAATTGCTTCAGCTATTTGCAACAGGGGCACCAGATAAAGAAATTATCAAAAATACTTCTGCGAATAGTATTTCAACGATTCGACAGCACCGATTTAAACTGAAAGAAAAAGAAAAGCAAGCAAAAGTTTTTCTAGCGATCATGCAGGCTCTGGAAACAACAAAAGTTTACGAGCCAATTCATAAGGGGGCGACACAGGTGGATGAGCGTTATGCGATTACAGTAGATGAGAAAGAAAAAGTACTAGCGACATACTTTAAAAATGGCTTAGACGGTTCTATTGAAAGCTTTCCAAGTAAGGAAAAACGAAAAATAATTTTACTGCAACACATTGTTACGAAGTTTGAGGTAGGGCGTAAATATAACGAAAAAGAAGTAAATGCGATTTTAAAGCCTATTTATAGCGATTATGTATCAATAAGAAGATACTTAATTGAATATGGTTTCCTCGATCGAAGTGATGATTGTACAACGTATTGGGTGAAAGAGGTTTAAAACATAGATTATTTTTATTACCCAAATATTCCGAGAAATCACTTTAGTTGGGTTCATCACCAAAAGTTGTGGATGACATTTGTTAAAACGTATGCCATATAGGGGTTGATTGGAGTGGAGGCTGGGCGACTCCTAGGGGATTAGCGTCACAGATGAGACCCTGGAGCGAGCAACGCGAGTGAAGCGGCTCATCGGACGCCCCCTGGAAGCTCTGCTCTGCGCGAAAGCGAAGCGTCAGCGGCAAATGTTTTATCTGTGCGAAAGCGTAGCGTCAGCAACAAAGCGCTCAGTCGGAACGGAAATCAACCACACGTTTTGGTGAAGAGCCTTTAGTTGTTACTAAATTTGATATTAACTATACTTACGTTGTAGTTATATAGAAGGGGTGATTGGATGAGTAAGAACTTTATTATATTTGGAGCAAGCCAAGGATTAGGTGATGCATTTGTAAAGGGGTTACCAACAAAAGGGGATACAGTATGGGTGGTGTCACGCACACGACCAAGTAGTTTAGATATAAATGATGGCGTAAATCGTAAATGGCTGACTATTGATTTATCTAGTCAACAACATATTCCTGCTTTAAAAGAAGCTTTACAAGGCATTGCTATTGATGTATTAATTTACAATGTTGGAGTATGGGAAAAGCGTGGTTTTGAAGATGACTATTCGTTTGATAAAGATGAGATTGAGGATATAGCAAACTTAATTAATATCAATTTAACTTCCACGATTACATATATTCAGGCGCTATTACCTAATTTAAGACAGGCCGAAAATGGAAAAATAATTTTAATAGGATCGACAGCAGGTTTAGATCATACGAATAATGCGCAAGTTTCATTTGTTACATCTAAATTTGGCTTGCGAGGCATTACAAATGCTTTGCGTGAGCATGTGAGAAAAGATAAGATCGCCGTAACATGTATAAATCCAGGGGAACTTGCTGCTGAAGTACCTTTTGAAGAAGGGGCTGAAAAAGCAATTAAGTTGTATGAAGGTACACGTATTCCTGTACAAGATATTGTAGCCATTGTCCAATGTGTGATTAATTTATCACCAGTTTCATGTGTAAAGGAAATAAATATTCCTGCTATTACAGATATGAATGTATAATTCAGTATAAAAAAACGGCTCACATGTTGATCGATTCTGTTCAACATGTGAGCCGTTATCATTATGAATGATGGAGCTCGTAAAGTTGTACGAGGTTTATTACGTACGACATTTGATTGTAAATGAGTTCGAGCAAAATTCCTTGATTACTGCAATAACAGCTTTCGACCTCCTTTGCTTTTATATTCCGGATGAACACATATAACATTGTCTAGCGTGTGGTTACTATTCTAATAAATTATTTTTTTCGGGGATTAAAACTTCTAACTCAAGAATATTACTATTAGTAAAAATGCCGCTTGAGAGCTCCATTACATAGATAGGGGTATTTTTCTTGTCGATAATGGATACTATTTGTTCCTCAAATTCATCATCAGATTCCCCAAAAATAAATATTGAACTATATTTACCTTCATTCATGATGAAATCAGTTTTCCGTTCTGTTTCTATACATATATGATATTCATCTTCTTCAAAAACATAAATAATATCACTATAAAAAAATTGCTTGGATAATTGAAATTTAAACATATCCTTGGCTGATAAAGTTTCATTTGTTTTTAAAGTGATTATTTTTTCTAAATGTTTATTTTTTAAGTATTTTGTTGAATTTACTTTTTGGTTTGTCATATTTACATAATGGTGATCAACTACCTTTTTTATTTTTTGTAGTTTGCTTATTTCATCGGAAAGTTCTTTTGATTTTTCTTTTAATAACTTCAAATAATCATTTTTTTCATACGAAGTTAAAACCTCTGTAATTTGTGCGATTGAAAGATTTAAGTTTCTCAACATTAATATTTGCGCAAGTTGATAAATTTCCTTCAGCGAATATTTTCGATACCTATTATTATCCGTGTAGGATGGAAATAAGAGCCCTTTCTCTTCGTAATATCGTATTTGATGATGACTAATATCAAATATTTTAGCCAATTGATTTATTGTAATTGTTTCATCCATAATATCCCTCTTCTCTAGATAAATATAAGCTCTAGGGCTAGCCTAATGTCAACCAATAAACCTAAGATAAAACCTTAAACAGTTATCAATGAGAATGAATGAAAATTCCATGTGATAAAGCTAACGGATTTTCGATGTGTGTTTTAGCCTCTACTAATGAATAAATTGTGCAGAGGTGAACACAAACAAAAGTTGGTTTGACATTAGGTCAACCCTATAGTTTATAGTGATGGTGATTAACAGAAGGAGGAACAGTTATGACCGAACCGTTACAACCTAAACGTATTGAAGGGTTAGATTTTGCTCGAGCATTGGCTATGTTTGGGATGCTGATAGTCAATTTTAAAATTATTATGGGAGCGACAGGGAATGGGCCGGATTGGATTATATGGTTTACTGGACTTTTCGAAGGAAGAGCGTCTGCTACTTTTGTTACGCTAGCTGGTATCGGAGTTGCGTTGATGACAAGAAAAGCTAGAAATGGAGGTGAGCTTTCTTACATTAAAGAAAATAGAGTGAAATTATGGAAACGTTGCGCTTTTCTTTTTATTCTAGGTTTACTTTTATATGTGGCAGATTGGACTGGGGATATCCTCCATTATTATGGTGTTTATATGTTGATTGGATCATTTCTTATCGTAGCCTCTACAAAGCTGATGATCATTCTCTCTAGCCTTTTTTTAATAACCTCGCAAGTCTTACAAGTGACAATGAATTATTTGAAAGGATGGCATCCAGAACAACCGTTTATGGAATATCTAGATTTTTGGACGATTGAAGGTTTTATTAGGAATCTTTTGTTTAATGGGTATCATCCAGTATTCCCTTGGATCTGTTTCTTTTTGCTTGGAATGCTCCTTGGCAGACTTGATTTATCGAAAAAAGCTGTAAGAAACAAAATGTTGTTTATTTCTGTGGTTTTACTCGTAACAGTAGAGGTACTTTCAAAAGTATTAATACGACTATCGCTATCGGTGTTAGATGTAAACAGTGCTGAATTTTTGTTTCAAACAGGGCCAATTCCACCAAACATTTTATATATATTATCAAATTCCGCTTCTGCGATCATTGTCATCGTTGCTTCTATTTATATCGCAGAAAAGTTTGCAGGACAATGGTTGATAAAATCACTTGTTCAAACAGGACAATTAACATTAACGCATTATGTAAGCCATGTATTCATCGGTGTTGGCATATTAACTTTATTAAATAGGTTAGAAAACCAAACGTTAGCATTTTCAGTATTATTTACACTATTGTTTTTCGTAGCGAGTATTTTCTTTTCTGTTTTATGGAGCATAAAATTTAAAAGAGGACCGATTGAATGGATTATGAGAAAAATGACAAATTAATATTGTAGTAGAATGGCTGTTACGTTAAGGCAAACAGAATAAAAAGTGTTGTTTCTTTAAGTGGCAAAAAGTAGTGGTGCAACTTTCTACCACTACTTGTCATTCTAACTCCATTTTTTAAATTGTTGCCTTTAGCAATGCTAAATATTGAGAGTCCCCTAAACCATACTGAGGGAAGAGATGTAGTAGGTTTCGTATGATTTCATGATGAAGTAGATTTTGATGTGCTTGAATATATTTTGTAATTTCATTGTCATCCTGTAAAAGTACTAAATACGATTTGATTCCTTGGTACTAAAAGTAAATAAACGAGGTTTTAACATTATGATCGCTAATTTATAATTTCTGATAGTGATTGAAGAGGCTCTCTATTTTATCTTGGATAAATTGTTTTAATGATGCAGGCTTCACGGATATAACATCATGTCCATATCTCATAAAATAGTTGGCGATAAATTCCTCTTCTCCAGGATTATAAAATCCCTTCACGACTGTTTTATTACCAATTTCTATTTTCATGGAAGGATAATGTTCTTTATAAAAGAGATCCTTTGCTTGTGCTAAAATTTCTACCTCAAAGTCAATACTCTTGTCAGATTGATAAATTTCTAATGAACGACTAATAAGTTCATCTATAGAAAAGTGAGAGTGGAAATCGTGTTCTTCAATAAAGGTTATTCTATCACATCTAAAAACTCTATATCTATTCGTATTTAACTCTATCCCAGTAGCATACCATTGACCAAACTTAGCGGAAATTTTGAAAAATTGAATATGGTAACTTTTTTGCTCGTTATTTTTCAAATATCGAATCTTACAGATGCTTTCATTGAGAATGCTCTTTAGAATTTTATCTAAAAAGCGACTAACATTTTTATGTTGATTTACTTCAAATTGCAGGACTTTTTTCATTTTGTGAATCTGCTGTATTTGATTTTTAGATAGACAGTTTTCAAATTTTTCATTTAGTTTATGAACACTTAAATGAAATGGGGTTGATTGATAAGATTCTAGCGTTAGCATGGCAAAGTACAAAGCAAACACTTCATCAATCGTAAAAATAATAGGGGATAACAATCTATTTTTTAAGATACCATAACGGCCATGTCTGCCATGCTCCGAAAAAATAGGCATACCTAATTGTTCTAATGAACTAATATCACGTAAAGCAGTACTTTTTGAAATATTGTATTTAGCCATTAGATCGTTTAGATTAAAGTACTCCCTACTGTTCAAGTATCTAATCATGTCATTTAATCTTTCTGATTTTTTCATGTAAAAGCTCCTTAAAGGTGTCATGTTTTGATACCTTTACATCTTAAAATAAGGTCAAGGTAATATCAATTGATAAGATATTTACCTACAATCATTTTGTTAAGGGAGATTGATACCATGAATACAACACTGGAAGTAGCTATATTCTTATCCATGAACGGAAAGACAAAAGAAGCGGTCGATTTTTACAAGAAGCATTTTAATGCAGTGGAATTGTTACTCGTTACCTATGAAGACATGGCGAAACGTGATAGCTTGCTGCAGATTACTGAGGAGAATAAACATTATATTACTCATTCCGTCTTAGCAATCGGAAAAACAAAGATAATGATGGCAGAGGATACAATGGATATCACAGAAAAATATGTAGTAGGGAACAACACTTCATTGTGTATTCAAAGTGCGGACTTAGAAGAAATTGAACATTTTTACAAAAGCTTGACGACAGATGAGAGAGTGAGAATTATTGTTCCTTTATCAAATAATATTTTTAGTAAAGCATACGGAATTATTGAAGATCCGTTTGGTGTTCAAATTCAATTAATGTTTGATGATCGGCTAAGCACTTGAAGCTTCAGGCATTGGATATCTATAAATATGTTCTTTAAGTGGGTCTATTCTTTTACGAAGGATGTTTTCCCGAAAATAGGATTTCTTGATGTCCAATGATTGGGGTGATTGAAGAGGGAAATAACTTAGAAAAATCAAAAATAGAAAGTGAACCAGAAGTTCACTTTCTATTCGGATTTATTTTGTTTTTGGGTGTTTCATATCATATGCTTTCCAATCAGATTTGGAATTTTCTTTTATCAAATACAGGTCGCTGTAAAATCCATTGTGCGAAGATACCATATTTTCGTAAGGTTTGCGATATTGAGAGATAAGTAGATATTCTTTACCATCCTTTTTGCTATAAGTTACAGTAGGTTTTTTAACGTATTGATCTTCTTCCCAGGAATATATAAAGATTGTGTTTGGATTTGCTGTTATATCATCAGTGCCTCTAAATACATATTTGTTATTATCTTTCAGAAATATCATATCTTCTTTAATGTACTTATCAATATATTCAGGTGTGAATCCAGGAGATAAGATTTTAATTATTTCTGCCTTTGTGAAATAGTAGGTTTCTCCAAGTCTTATCTTATCTTGCATGTCTATTAGACCATCAACTATTTTCTTGGCTTCAGAAAGTTTGTAAATTTTTTTTTCTAGTTTCCTAATGTGGGAATCGCGTTTTAAAGAAGAATGCTTTATTTGCTCTTTGTTATCACTAAACATTTTATTTAAGTATGTAACTAGGTGTGGGTTACTCCCTGAAGTTGTTTCTTCTTTAGTAAGATTTTCGGGGTCAAGATTTGGTATAGTTTCTGCTTTTGTTTCTTGTGGTTTTACACCACTAAGAATGACTGATAAAATTGTGGTAATCATTAAAAGGTACAAAAAATTTCTTTTCAAAAAAATCCTCCTTTTTCCGTTTCGGACAATTATATCATTTCTCTTCCAATAAAATCAATTTTTTACAGGTTATTATTCCTGTTTTTTAGAGGAATGTAATTCTTTTGTATGTCTAAGTGTATTGGATATCTATGAAATATGTCTCTCTCAATGGGGGGATGCTCAAAAATAAGTGGGGTTTATATATACATTAGATGATAAATCGAGGTAATTAAGTGGGGCTTTTTGGTTCTGTTTTTATCTATAAGGAGAGTAAAATGTACACAATAGGTCAAGTAGCTAAATTTTTAGGTGTATCAAGAGATACTTTGAAATTTTATGAAGAAAAGGAATTAGTAAAGCCGGAGCAAAATGTTGAAAATGGCTATAGAAAATATAATCATTTTGATATTTATGATATAACAACAGTCAATTTTTACAGAGAAATTGATATTGAAATTAAAAAAATCCAGGAATTAAGAAAAAGTAAGTGTGTTGAGGGAATCCAATCATTATTAGAAGAGAAAGAACAAGAGGTTTTACGGGAAATAGAATATCAAAAACTTCTATTAAAAAAGCTTCAGATAGTAAAAGAAGATTGCGAAAAAATTAAACAATTTTTAGGGAAATACATAGTAAAACAAATGAAGCCCTTAGAAATAAAAGGAGAAATAGAACATTTTACTGCGTTTGATGAGTATGAAACCGTAAAAAAGAATTCAGAAAACTTTAAAAATGCAGTAACGCTAACATCTTTAAGAAGAGCCATACGTTTCAATGAAGAAGGTATGATAGAAGAAAAGTTTTTCGTTGTAAGAAAAATAGAGGACGTAGATAAAGAAATAGATGGAGAAATTCTATCTCATCCAAAATGTATTTATACAGTTATTGAAGATGGAAGGTGGTCAACTGGTGGAAAAAATATTGACCATAACGTGGAAGCAAGTTTAAGAAAAGTAGCAATAGAAAAAGGGTATGAGCTTTTGGGACTCGTTTATATAAATTTATTACTTACCACGTACGAAAATGGACTTGAACGTGCATTTTTAGAAATTTATGCACCTATCAAGTGAAACTTATTATTTTCCTCGCTTTGTATATCCGAAGGAATAGCCCTTAATTTAGAGGTTATTCCTTTTTTTTGAATTTAATGTTTGTAAACTTAAAAGTTATAGTGTACTATTTGACTAGTACACTATGATGCGAGGTGTATGAGGTAGAACCTATTTTACTACAAGATGGTTCGATTATTGCACATAAGAAAGTAGAGACGATTCGAGATATTACAATAAAGGTGCTGTGCAATGGAAGAAGGCATATTATAAGGAAGGGTGAAAATAATAACAACACAACCAATTGTTTACTTGTAAAATTTATCAAAAACCATTAGTAGTAAGGAATTGATTCAATAATTAAATATCGATTTAATAAAGGTAGTGAGAGTTCACTTGAACAAAAAAATGGGGGTATTAGAAACCAATAGTTCTAGTAATACTACAAATATCTGATGGATTAATAAGGAGATTAAAATGAAAAGATTTACTTTATATCTATTAATGGGCTTCACTATTGTATTGATGTCTGCTTGTTCACAAGACACAACGACTAATGAAGAAAGCAAAGAAGAAAGCAATGAAAAGTCTGTAAGCAATGTTACTGTTAAAATTCCTGATGATATATTTGATTCTAATAAAAAGAATGAAAATATTAGTGAAGATGAAATGAAAGCTAGTATAAAACAGTATATGGATTATAGTGATGTGATCGATAAAGAAATGGAAACAATTGTTTATAAATATGAGGATATTACTGAATCCGATCGGGAAAAATTACATAAATTAACAGATGAATGGGAAAAGAATGATGCAAATTTCAATGATTTTATTAGTAATAATAATATCCCTGATGATTATAAAGAACCTTCAAAGACAATCTATGAATTTGTTTCATCAATCAGGGAAACTTTAACACAATTTGAAGAGGAAATTGACGGAATGATTGAAAATGGTAGCTTAACAGATGTATCAAATTTTGCTTCAGAGCATTTTACGAAAGCGAACGGAAGGCAGCAATTAAAAATCGAAAAATTTTTGGACGAGAAAAATATTAAAACTACATATTTCGATGAATAGAAAGAATATATTTATTTGAGGCTGGGACATAACTGGTCAAAACCTTAAAAGCGCGAGAAATCAATTTTAGAAACGTTGATTTCTCGCGTTTTTCTGATGTGAAATATAAATGTCCCAGCCTCATCTTTTCTTTCGCTGAATATATTGAGGTGGTAAAAGTATTGACCTGTGAGTAACTCCTAGGTTTAAGCTGAAGATATTGGTAAATATGCGCGTTGTTATATTTACAAAATACTTAGTTTGAAGCGGGGAATATGTATGAATAGTGAAAAGAAATTAAAAAAACCAGTAGCAAGTTTTATTCTACTAACCAATCTCATTTTTTTGCCACTTTTTTGTCTTGTTGGAGTCATAAGCATGTTAGGATTTCCTGTATGGGTCATTGACGTAATGTCTTGCATATCAGCTTGGTCCTCAACCTTTGCTTTTGCAATTCTATTTAAAAAAATCTATCCAGGGCAAAGTTTTTTCCGATTTGTAAAAGATAAATTCAACAATAAACTTAAATTTTCTGTGATTCTTACTGCGATAATGATTCAAACCTTCATATTTTTGATAACTTTGCTTCTCGTATCGAAAAATAGAGAAGTAGATTCTATTTTTACTATTTCGTCAGGGGGAGTGCTAATCTATTACTTTTTTAAACACCTCCTTTCTGGGCCACTTGGAGAAGAATTAGGGTGGAGAGGTTTCGCTCAAATGGAACTCCAAAAGAAGTATTCGCCATTAAAAGCTTCGGTAATTATAGGGTTTTGGTGGGGGATGTGGCATCTACCCATATGGTTTACGACAGGTCTTGTAGGCATTGATTTAATCAAATATATTCTACTCTTTATGATTGCAATTATGTCTACTAAGATCGTCATGACAGCATTTCATAACTTAAATCAAAATTTAATCGTCCCAATCATCATCCACCAATTCTTTAATTTTTTTATTGGCTTAATAAACGGAAATTTAATCGATTTAATCATGTATAACGCAATTCTATATTTAGTGGTGGCAGTTTTACTCATCGTGATAAATCCAAAGAATGTATTGTACGGAAAGCAAGATACAAACGTTGTTACTGGAAAACATTCGGTGATTTAGTTAAAGTTGGTAAAAGATATGCACAAATCAAACTTTATCGTAAAAAATCGATTACATTAAATAAGAGCATGTTTTGATCAATCTATTTTCAAAACATGCTCTTTATACTTCATCAGGCTCGATGCTTACTACTTGAAGCCGGGGCGAAAAATAACAATGTTCATTTTTACTATCAAAGGATGTATTTTTCGCGTGCGTAAAATTTGACACAGAGCCTTTACTAGTCATTTTCCCACTCCATGTAGGATGAAGAATCCCCCACTGTACATCTAACTACCAAAATTCTTATTTCCCGAAACTTTAGGAGTATATTTAGTCTATTCTGGAAAATATTGAATACTGATGTTGGCTTTTTATCAACGGTTTATTAGCATATTTACAGATAAAAATAACCAAATAATACCTTGATGGAGATGTAATTAACATAAAGGTAAATTAAATTCTATGTATTGCTGTGAAAAATAGATTTAATGACTTAAAGCATCGAATAATTGCTAGTTTGGAGGAATTATGATGTTCGACCGATGCCTAACTGAAAAAAGCTGGACCATGTTACTAGGAGAAAATTATGAGAAAAATAAAATTCATTAGTAGATATGATAAACGACCAGTATTAGAGGATGATTTTGTTAAGTTAGAAAAAACTATAGAAAAAAAGTTGCCAGATTCTTATGTTGAATTTTATAAATTTTCAAACGGTGGAGCACCAGAAGAAAATACTATCTATGACGAAGATGAAGAAGTATTTAATATCAGCTTTTTATATCCACTATTGGCAAAAGAAATCGAAAGTTCAATTTCTGAAAATGTACTTTTTATGATTACACAGAATGTTTTGAGGGATAAGTTATATATTCCGTTTGGGGAAGATGGATCAGGTAACATATTATATCTGGATTTTAATTTCAAAGAACCTACAGTTTGTGCATGTTTTTTTGATGAGCCGGATGAAGAAGCTGAAATGCCATATACACACATTGATATTGCTGACAATCTATTCGAGTTTCTTGAAATGCTCGAAAAATATAGGGAAGAGTAGGGGTACATGTAAATGTGGAATGAGTATACTTGAAGCCTAAGGTAATTGGAATATAAAAGGAAATACTCATAAATTACACAAAGAATTAAAATCTGCATCTAAGGTGTATGTTATAAGGGGACGTATGGAAATAAAAGATATTTTAAAACAAAAAAATTATGAACAACTGCATGTTTTTTTATCAAACTTTTTATTTAGTGTAGAATCCAAAGTGAATAAATTTTTGGAAGATAGTGGTACGTTGGGAGAGTTGGTAAAAAAAGGAATGGATATCGGAAATATTTCAACAGGGAAGCTTTTGCGGGGTGATAAGGAAATTACTCCTATAGGTTATGGCTTGCATTACACTTTTTTTAAAGATGTAGAAGATTATTATGGACAGCGTCCAAATGATGTTGCATTAGGGTTTGTAATTCTCTTTTCTGATTTTAACGATATTGAAATTACTAGAGATATTGTTTCGGAGTTTGGAGATGTAGATTATGATGCGTTTAAGTTTCAAGGACTAACAAATGAACTAGAAAAAGATATACTTGAAATGGAACAAATATTCATCCAAGTAATAAAGAACTTTCTCGAAAAAAGCTTAGGTATTGATATACCTAACTTATAACGAGGAGTTAGAAAAATAATTAACAACATGAGATGATGCTCATGTGATTTTATAAAGATTCCAAAACCTATGTAAAGAAATGATATAAACACTTTCTTTACATAGGTTTTATTTTGTGAGAAAAGGTTAAAGAAGATTACATTGTGAAGGGTGATATTTATGAGTTACTATCAGCTATATAGCAATTACAGACGAGATGTATTTTTTTGTTACACTAAAAAGAACACTTTTAATCAGTTTGACTTAGAAGAAGGTAATGTCTATGCTTTAGATGAGAAACTTTTTTATTCAGTAGATAAATTTGATACTTATTTAAACAAGTATGATATTTTGCCAACAATAGGGGGAGTATTGGTAAGTTTAAAATTTAAAAAGCTGATAGAAGGATTAGGTTCAGATTGTCAGTTCATACCTGCAGTTATAACGTCCACAAAGACGGGCGAAATCAATGAATCGTTTTTTGTCATGAATGTATTAAATGTAGTACCTTGTTTAGATATGGAGAACTCGGAATATAGACCATTAATAAAATCTTTACCTGATGGACCAATCAAACTATTATCTATAAAATATGTAACAAATTCTCTAAATGGGCATCATATTGTAAGAATGAAAGAATATACAGGAAATATCACCGTTGATGATATTTTTGTAAAAGCATGTATAGATGAAAAGATAAAGGGAGTAATGTTTGTTAAAGAGGGAAGTACCCAACGACCGGAATTCGTCGAAATGTAGAGTAGGATCACAACCTAATGCGAATTAAATTGGTATTTAATATTCAAAAATCTCTAAAAGGGAATTTGATACTCGTGATACTGCAAAGTAATAAGATTTAAACAGTTTGTACTACAGCCTATTCTAAATGATTGTTATTAAATACCGAAACATATGTAAAGAAGAAATCAATAACCTCTTTCTTTACATATGTTTTTTTGTTAGATATGTACTTGTTTTTACTTACAAGAAAGCTTGGATTAAATAGTATTACATTTTCTGGGAGAGATGATCGGAATTGAATCCACAGACATTAACTACATCGAATCAATTTTAGTAGATAACTATTCTAAATTAATGGTATCACCTAAATAGATGACATATAGATTAAGCATTTCCCAGAACACGCAGGTTATAAATGGGGTGTGTTAATTCATCATCATGTTAATTCTGGGAGATTGTAATACCAGTACCAGGGGAAACACACGTTGTTTCTGGTGGAGTTGGGCATAGTAAATGAAGGATGTGAAATATTATGAATAATACGTTATTAAATATTGATGAAATAACAACAATTTTAGATAGAGATTTTATTCCTATAGAGTCAATTGTCACAGGATTAAGACTAAAGAAACAAGTTGAGATGCAAAAAAATGTAAAGCAAGTAGAGCGAAGATTTGGGATGAATTTCCCTGATGATTTTGTTAATTTAATTTTAAACTACGATTTTGGTGATTTTAGTATTTTAGGGGTACATTTTGGGAGTGAAACTAATTATCTAGAAAAGTTAATAAGCCTCCATGAACATTTATCTAATGAAGATAAAACAAATTTTTCTAATCGATTTATATGTATAGCAACTGAGGATTACTTCACATTTATTATGGATGTAAATAGTGGGAATATTTACGTTTTTGGTTCAGAGACACCATTTAATAATAAAATAAAAATAGCTGAGTCTTTTACGCAACTAATTCAAGCGTTAGGAACGGCATATTTTCATAGAACTCAAAACACCCAAACGGAGTTTTTAGATATAATAATAAAAACATTTGACTCAGAAAGTATAGACTTTTGGAAAGAAGTAATCAAATAAATGTTAAATAGAGCTATCGAAACAATGTTTATTGTAACTTAATAAATCTATTGTTCTAAGTGGAAAAATAAAGTGGATACTGGATTAAATCACTCCACTGAATCCGTATTAATCGCCGAAGTGGAACTAGGTTTTTTTATCTGAAGAAAATTTATCAAGAGGCAGTACGGGATGTCTTTAAGTTAAATGCAAATAAATTAAAAGGAAGGGTTTTTAATATGGATGAAAATATTACTCTATACGATGCCACAATTGTAAAACTTGAATTGGTTGAAACGTATCTGTGTATGACGTACTTAGATTGGAAGGAAGAGTTAAAAAAAATAATTTTTATAGATACGATTAGTGTAGAAGCGCTTGATGCTATAGGTGAGGAGGTAGGAGACTTTATTGTTGAAATTGATAATATTAAAATACAAGAAACATGTAACAAATTAAAGGAATCAGCAATTGATTACAAACTATTTAAGATATTGCCGGCCTGGAATAGGGAAACGTTAATTGAAATTATTGCAAAAGAAGTTGATTTTTGTGTTAGGTAAGGCGTTGTATGGAATTTTTTCTTTTCAACCCTAAGAAGATACGAACATTTATCCTCATATTATAGTTTTCGTTCTTGTTGCTTGTTTAATTACGATTTTGATAAGGTTCCCAGATAGTTTCGATGATTTTAGTACATTCGGTCAGCGAATGAGGCTTAGTGTATGAATGAAAGTAATGATAAATCAGGAGATTGTACTGGATAAAAGAATCGCTTTCCGATTATGGGTATCGACGATAGGACATATTTAGTTCGGATAACTATGGGGGGACGTAAGTGAATGTGAAAGATATTATTGAAAAAATAAAGTGTATGCCAAATTACCTAGTGTTACCACCTGAAGGTATTCCAAAAACTGAGGATAATTTAGAATTGCCTGCAGATGTACAAGATTTTTACGAAGTTTGCGGAGGTGTAAAATTATTTCAAAATGCTGATTATAATATAAATATAATGCCTCCTCAGGAATTTGTTTTGGCAAATCCTGTGATTGTAGGTGAAAAATGCGAAAATGATATTACTTCATACTGGTATATTGTTACAGATGATGGAAATGGTGAATTTTTAACAATTGATTTAGAGGGAAATCGCAAAGGAAGGTGTTATGATAGTTTTTATGATAGACATGGGGTTGTAGGTGATAGTAAAATTATCGCATTTTCTTTTACAGAGTTGTTAGATAGACTTCTACAAAACGAAGGGCAATATTGGTATTGGCTTAATGAGCATTTTAATTTAGGAGATGCATACGATGAAATTGATTAAATACATAACCATTTCTGATGCTAAAAGGGACATGCATTATAACTACATCTTACATCCAGTTGATGGGAAGGTAATCAGAGTTAGATTGGATGGAGCTATGATTCCGCAGTTAGAGTTTGAGGTAAAAAGAAAATTAATGGCTGTCATGAAAAATGAGGGGAAATTTAGTTGAACAAATTAGATACAAAAATTTGGTATGGGATTTTTAGTCATAAAGCATATTCAGTTGTTGCTCAAAAGACCTATGAAGATGATAAGCTGGTTTCGTGGGTGGGTTTTCATATAATTGAGAAATATAGTATTAATCATCAGTCATACGAGTTTATTCAATTAGCTAGAAATAACAAATTTTGTGTTATAAGCATGACAATTGACAAAGAAACTTTTGAAAATAGTGATGGGTTGAATCCTTCAGATTTTAGAGATTTTACTTTATTTTGTTTTGATACAGAAGAAAAATTGTATGAGATATGTGATTTGATGAAAGTTGATGCATCAAAATTTACACAAGGCTGGCATTGTGAATATCCATTTGATTAATTGTTGTCAAACAATAGATAAAATTGTTAGAAATAGAACTGCTTCATCCATCTCATCTCGTGTATTTAGTGGCTATACTTGTAAAATAGCTAAAGTGTAGCAAAAATCCTTTGAAAAAGTGGGCAAGGTATTCTAAAGCCAAAACTAGCTCACAAAACAATACTAAATCAACATGTTGCAGGAACATAACATTCTAGAAACCCATGTGTTTCTACAACAAGAAGCTAAGAATCTGCTGAATTTTTTGCTCCTCCTAGTGGTCCAAATACAATTAATACTATTCCTATAGTTAAAATTGATCTATCGAAAATGACTCTAGCAATATTGTTGATGTCTCTAATGCTACAAAGGCAAGTCAACATTTGCAGACACCATTTAGACGTAATACCGCTGCTGAACATCAAGAAGTTTTAATAAAAGGTGATATAGAAGGTGGTGGATGTAATGGACAATTTATTAAAAAAAAGATTGTTGAGTAATACGTTCGTTGACAAAGTTAGAAATCAAATGGAAATTAATGACGCAGAATATCAAGAATTAATTGAAATATTGAGTAATTTGTCCGGTGAATTAAAGTCTCAGAAAGTTATCGATAAAGAACTGGCATTGATATTATACAGTATGCCTCAAATTATTAGAAATATTTTTCTAACTTACGAAGAGCACAATGGAAAGGCTACGGATTTCGGGAACAAACTTGAGGATATCTGGATTGATTTGGACGCAATGGTTTTAGAATGCTTTAGCGATGCATCCATCTGATTCATCAAAATTTATACACAGTCTGTTTTGATAGAAAGACTAAATTAAAACCAAAATCAAAGCTCATGTAAAGAAAAGACTTTTTGCACATGTGCTTTTTGCTTGCTATTATTATCCAATATTTAGTTAATTTGGCTTGGTTTGGACAAAGCCCGAGGTTTAAACAATGATTCTGTATGTATTTGCGGTTTTGGGGTTTCTAATGTTGATAACAAGCGATAGGGAAAAGTTAATCTTACTATTTGTATATCGCTTTGCCTCAATCCAATTAAGCACCAAAGATCTTTAAGCCGATGAGAAAAGTGGAGGTTTTTTCAGTGAGCAAAGCTTACATACTGATTATAGTAAATTTATGAAAGAAGAATTGGACAGATTTACTATAGAAGGACAAGCTGCTGAAAATTGGACTCAAAAGCATAATAGAGATGAAAATGAAAAGGTAATTAGAGATACTAGAAAAAATTGAGGAATGGAAAAATTCAATTACATAGTAAAGGATAGTGGTGCGAATGAAGTACTATAGATTAGTTGAATTCTATAAAAGGGATGCTTATTTTTACCAAGATGATGAAAAGAATCAGGTGAAATCCTATGAATTAGAATCAGGAGTATCATCTTTTAGTATAGAAAGTATTTATTACAAAGTTGATAAACTTGATAAATATGTTACCAAGTACGACATGTTACCATCAGTTGGCGCGCCTTTAGTAAGCTTAAAAATGAAGATTTTTTTAGAGGAAATCGCTAACAACGCTTGTGAATTTTTTCCGGCCGTTATTGTAGATGAAAAAGGTGAAATGAACACAGATTTCTTTGCACTGAATATATTGGCTGTTTCTGATTGTTTTGATGATCAGAAATCGGAATACGATATGACTGCAAACGATCCTAAAAAAATTGGTCGAATCACAAGTATATACTTTGATTATCAAAAACTTGGACAAGAGCATTTTTATCGTATGAGCATAAGACCTTCGATGATAGTTGTATCTGAGGCTTTTGTTGAAGGATATAGAAAGAATAAACTAAAAGGATTACTCTTTGCAAAAGAGGGCAGTCGCCTAAGACCAGAGTTTTTGGCATGATGCATCACTTGTGATAAAGACATCTAAGGAGTACTCTTCATTCAATATTAAGAGATTTTCCGAAATGAAATAAAGGAAAATAATAGTTTTTAAGTAAAAAATATGAGATATTTCAATTGGAATATAAAAATATATATGGAGAATAATATGCTCCCCTTTAAGTAAACAGATTAAAAAAACAAAAATGTGATTACTAATGGGGAGTATTTTTTATGTTTAATAAACCGTCAAAAAATGATGAAACAATATATCAAATGTAAAAATAAACGAGAGGATTGAGTTTTTGTGGAACAACTAGAGAATTCAGTATTAAAATTTGTCCAGGCAATGAATCAATATCCAAAAGAGGAGTCGCTAATAGAAAAAAATGGTGGAGTACGTTATAGGTCAGAATTAGTAAAACTACACGTAGATGAAAAAATTTACCTTTCTTCTGAGTTAAAATTCTTTTATGAACATTGTGAAATAATTTGTTATATTCGTCCTGATGGATATCAATTAGATTGTACAGATATTGATTTAGGGAATAACCTCCTTGCTCTTTGTTCACCTGATAAATTGGGTCGGAGGCAAGAAGGTTTTCGATGGATTGGAAACGAAAAAAAAGAGAATACAAATTGGGATCCAAATTGGCTTGTAGTTGCAGATAAGGATGATGATCCAATTGTAGTTGTAACAAACCAAGAAAATTCACCTGTTTTGGCAAGTTATGAAACTAGCGCCTTATTTCCAATTGCAGATTCTTTTTCAGCTTTTCTAGATTCTCTTTCGGTGACATTAGAAGTAATACATGAAAAATTTAAGGGAGAGATAATGGATGAAGAAACTTTCGAAGTCTACGATGAATTTATTGTGACGTTAAAATCTTCTTTGAGTAAAACTTTGAAAAAAGAAGAATATGCTGAAAATTTTATTGATTACTTATATGGTTAAAATTGTTTGACTTCTATGGTATATGTAGAGAATGATATGCTCCCCTTTAAGATAGATAGGTTAAAAATCCTGCTCACCATCTGTGATACGAAAGGGAATATCTCGGCTTTGATGAGCTGACAAGAACGTATGAGCAAGTCTTGCAAGATAGGCTCAGAGGATTTAAACGTCCAGGTGATCGTTGGATAGCTTATCAACATGACAGCCTATGGAAATCAATCGAGCTTTAATATTATGATGACACCTTGTAGCCGTTTTGATATTTTGGAAAATGAGTGAATATTTCGACTTGTAAAAAAGACAAGAGAGGGTGTTGATATGTTAAAAAGGTTTAGCTGGAAGAAAAACGATATTCATTCAATACAATTAAAAGAAGATTTATACATCATTGCTCAATTATTAGAAAATCCATACGTTGCTTTTTTTAATTTCACGAGTGAAATTAATAATTTTAATGAGAAGCCGTTTGACTTAAATAATTTGAAACCATTTGGAGTATGTATGGTTTTAAAAGGTTTTTTCAAAACATATCGATGGGAAAGGTAGCAAAAAATATTAGCCCTAATTTAAAAGTTCCAATCCCAGAGCTTTTCATTAGTAGTGACAGAGCACAGTGGGGGAATCGGTCTGATTATAGCGATAACCAACTGATTTATAACTTGGTAAGAATAGATCCAAAAATTGGTGATCAAGGTATTATGGGTAATGAGATTATTCATTATAACATTGATAGAAACGATTCAAACATTTTAAATGACTATGAATTTGTTGGATTTAATACTGGATACCAACTTATACGTCGATTAATTATATCGATAGATAATAATCATTGGATTGATCCATTAAAGGAGCAACAGTTGATTGGTGAAGATAAGTATCCATTGAAAACTGTTGAAGAAATGTGGCAAGCTGGAGTTCCGAAGTTTGGAGTAGAGGATAAAAATGAGAACCGACAAAAAAGAGAACAAGGAACTAAAATTAATTATTTAATTAATATGTATAGCGATCCATTCTATCCAGAATTTTTAGTAGATAAAGTAAAGGAATGTATTCTGCAAGTTGTTCGATTTATAGAAAAAGGGGAACATGAAGTAGAGAAGATTATTCAAAGTAAACTTGATGAAATGACAATAGCTATTAACGGTTTGGTAGGTGAGTTTGAACAAAATAATAGTGAAATAGAGACTGTTGCAAGAGATTCAATTGCTAATACGGTAGAATCGATTTTACAATATTTTAAGATAGGTATTGATGTTGAGGATGCTCTTCGAGAAAGAGATTGGTAGTAGCTAATTTGCACACAGTTTTCTATTATTTTGATAGTAAAGGTAAAATGTTTAATAGATTGGATGGAAAGAATAAACAAGAGTTTAAAAAGGAACTGAAAAAGATAAAGAAAGAACTGAACAAAGGAAGGACATGGGAAACAATAACAACTAAAAAATTAGGGAAGTGTACAAGATGATAGAAAAAGATTACGAGATGATTGTAAAAATATTCGAGGACTATCGTTCCTCATACAATGTGTTGCTTCATCAAGTTGAAGACGTTGAAAATGAGACGATTATTTGGAGCAATTCTTATCTAGAAATATACCCATATCAATATGAATTAGATCAATTACCAAAACCAAAAATTTATAAAAAGGAACCGAAATCTAAGGAAGGAATGGTAGTGAATAAGTTGAAAAACAATGAACTGTATTTTTCTTATGACGCTGAAAATAAGGGATGGGGAAGTTCTTTCATTATAAATGAAGTTGAAAAGAAAATTTGTCTTAGATTTCTAAATAACGATGATGACGAAATGGTTTTAAGTCAAGTTTATTGTATAATATATGAAGGATCTGTGATAGAAAAAATATTATTCTACTTAAGGGACGATGATGTGGACGAAGAAACGTTTATGGTTGACAGATATTCTTATAATGACAATTCGACTGTTCATACTATTATTAGAGACGGTTTCTTTGGAGAAAAAATAAAAATTTTATCCACAAGGACATTTAGATTTGAGTATGTAAATGGAGATGTACTTATTTACTCGAAACAATTGAAAAAAAATCTAAAAGTTGTTGAAGATCTATTGTATACCAGTAGAAAGTAAAAAAAAGTATGATTAAACATAGAAATGGTAAGTCAAGATCAGAGAAGTTAGAGGAATTATGAGTAGTTATCAAATATCTTATCTTGATTCTTCAATAGGAATTGGTGGGATTATTGTACATGAATCACTTGAAATTAACAAATAAGATACTAAAACACATGTAAAGAAAACACATAACCCTTTCTTTTCATGTGTTTTTTGTGTTAGAAATAATATATTTTTAGGTGTGTTGATTAACCATTTTTATACATTCGGATTAATTCGAAGAGATTGATTTCCGCTACGGGTAACTCGCTTTCCTGCAGGAGTCAGATTGTGGCGGATTTATGTGGCAACATAAAAGTTTTGGGGGACAACCACGATACATTACATAAAAAAGGAGACCTATTATCGAGTAAATTACTAGGGGAATTAGATTTACTGAGGTGACGAATATGAATAATTATATAAAATCGTTTACTAAAAAAATGGATAAATTCTTATGGAAAGAGGAATTTACAAATATAATCTATTTACATGATAAGGAAGATAATGAACGTTTAGATCAAGTTCTTTTTTTAAAGAAGAATAACGAAGATGTCGTAGGTTTTTACATCAGAGGGACTAATCCATTGATTTCCGTAAATAAAGTACATAATTTGGATGATTTTAATCTATTTGCAACTTATGATGAATTAATTGAATATGAAGAGAACGATTTTAATCTTTTTAAAACAGAATGTATCAGACTATACTTTAATCCTAATTTTCATGAGTTATTAGGGATTTATTTATCTGACATTAATGGAGTCAGTTCTTTAATCATTCTTTTTTTGCAAGATGAAATTCAAATAGTAAATGACTGTAAAATATCGGATATAGACAGTGTGTTTGAAAAATTTTTTCTTCAAGTTTCAGTTGGTAATATGATAGTATACGAAAAAATAAATCCTAACAGTATATGGATGTTATTATAGGATAATCAAGAAAATAAAAAGTAGAAGATCTTAGTTTGAGATAGTTAAGTAAGGTTTCTTCAGTAGATAATAGAAGACTATATGCTGCTTGAGAGGGTTAATTCAAAGGTGAATGGGCGACTGAAGAAAATTTAGGAAAAATGAATTTAGATACACGGTTTAGCACTGAAACAGCCGGTAGGACAATTGAAATTCGTTGCCATAGGTAAAGAAATGGAGGGCATAATGAGAACCAGATTAATAGATACAACAGTGGGTGTAATTAATGCTAGAGATGCGTTGATTTTAAATAAGTTAGCTATGGATCGATTTCCAAGAGAAGTTGAACTTTCGTTAAATTTAGCAACAGAGTTGGCATCAAATATCTCGACAGACGAACGATACATAGATATCTCTTTCATTTTTAAAAATGTAGTCAAGTTTGGACTTTGTGGTCTTGATTATTTTAACGAAAATGTATTAGATACGTGTTTTTGTGAAGTGATTGATTCTGACTTTTTGAATCAGCAAAAGACACTGGTTGAAAAAGGATTTAAGCATTATTTTCTAGAAAGTTATGATGAAGTTATTGAAGTTGTGGCTCAAGAATACAATCTTATTTTGCCAGAAGGACTTAGAAGAACTGATGAGAAAATGGATAAAAGCAATTGAAAAGATGCTGAATTGTAAGCCCGTAATTATGATAGGCGGACATCCATTTAAATCAGAAGGTTCAAAGGGAGATGCTTATAAAATGGTGGGAAAAACAGATGTTCTTAGTATATTAATTTACTACTATAGAGATCTAATGGTGATGTATTAAATGACATGGTAAGTAATTAGTGAACACTAATAAAACGCATATTGGTATTAAAAACCCGAATGACTTGTCTAGAGTAAGAGGAAGAAATCATGGAGAAGGGTGTAAATAATATGGGTATTGAATACAGTATAGTTCTTGAAGATAAAGAAAAAATAGATATGGTGATCGAGAAGATATTCTCTGTCCTTAAGTCTAATGAAATGTATAAAGATATAATTATGGATCAAAAAGTAATAGTATTTCCATATGACGATGTTAATTGGAATCAATGGTGTACTATAGAAAATGACCAGGATGAAATATACATTTGGACTATTGGTAACAGAAGAGTGCAAGAAAGTAAGTTAATTGAGGAAATTTATAAAGTGATTGAAAGCCTAAGTTTGCAATATGAGCTGGAAGAGATTTAATATTTACTCCCATATTCTTCTTCATAGTTGATTGATAATTGCTAACTTGTATAGAGAAAAGTTAGCAAATAGATACTGCGAATAAATATGGATTAGCACCTTAACTTTCTGGTGGTAGTTTTGTAACGTTACATCACTTAGGTCAAGATTCGAGTGGAGTATTAGTAGAGGCAAGTGCTCATTTCATGGGGTTGGAGAAAATGAAAAAATAATCCACATTCTATTCAACTAATAAATAGACTTCAATTTAGTGTTGATACACGAGATTTAAAGCACGCTGTGAAAAATAAATTTTAGAGGTGAATGGAATATGAAAGCTAAGAATGAATTACGAAATAAATACCGAGCTTTGTATGATATTGATGGAATTTCTAAAGGGTACTTAGATAAAATTGAACATGAACTTCAAATAAAGTTACCTAATGATTTCCGTGAAATATCGGGATTCTACAGCGGAGGTATTATTGGTGGGATAGATATCCTTTCTTTTTTACTTTCTGAGCCAACTAATTTTATAGGCGAAACTTTAAGAATCAGAGATGCGATTGGCTTACCAACCAGATTTATTGTTATAGCTGAAGAAGCTGAAAGTATTATTGTTATGGATACTGAAAACAAGCCATCAATTATGTGGCTTGACTCTGTAGAAGTAACTAAATTAGAAAAGCAGGATTTTATGTCTAAGCCAGATGTATGGGAGGATTTTTCTGACTTTTTTAATTACTTATTAGATGAAGAAGAGGAAGAACGTAAATATTAAGTTAAATTAAATAAATAAGTAAAAATCAATATTAAAAATATTGAAAAGTAAAATTATAGCGAAAAATAAATGAAAGGCATTTATACATGCAACACTCTTAGTATAATCAATTCAAAGTAACTGTGGAGGAAGAAAATGTCCAAGTTAGACATTAATATTCGATTTTTTATTGACGAAAATAATGATAGTGATATTTGGGGAAAGTACAAATTTATAGAAAATGAGTGTAATGCTATTAAATATTTGTTGATGAAACATAAAGATATGCATAATATTCTGAAGAAAGCTTTTGATTCACCACATGAATGTACAATGGCTTTAGGGTTTTTGCAGTATTTCACGCATCCAGACGAGTTGAAAATCATAGAAAAATTCATGCCACAATTAGTTGATATAGCGATTTATGGAAATCCAACGAATATTACCTACTCTAGAAAAGTGATTGGATTAGTTAATAGAAAATGGTTAGAAGAAAATATTGAGAGTTATATAGAACAGATTCCCATTTTGGGACCAGATGATGAAGAATGGAAATATAGAAGAGTTGCTGAATTATATGTTCAATTAGGTTTTAAAAAGTTACTAAATAATCATTTATCTTTTTGTAGTAACCATAATTCAGTGGAAATAAAAGAGATTGCTGAGGATTACGGGTTTTCAATTTAGTTTAACTTCATTTAAAACTAAATATGACTAAATATGGATTTAAATACTATAATTGAAAAGTACATTTTTCAATCACTGCTTCGAGGACCCTGTCTTGAATCAATCTTACAATAACGACTGATGCCAAAGATATTTTAAATGAATTAGCAATAGTTTGTACATTAAATAGTCATAATTTGAAAAAGGCAAAAGAGATAATAATTAGCTGAATCGTTGATGATTTTAATGTTTTGATAAAATTGAAAATTCAGAAGTATATGTAAAGAAGATGTCATAATCTTTTTCTTTACATATTTTTTTGTTAGATTCCTTGTTTTAGAATTAGTTCAATCATTGCATAAAATCTATTACTTATATGCCGGATGTACTTAATGAGTGTCTATCGTAAGGATGAAAAAAGCGGAAGAAATCGCCCTTCATATTAATTTCAATATATTATCACCAAATGTATAAAATGGTATTATATGTTATAAGGTGTTTAGGGTTCCTTAGTCTAATTATTACTGACGTTGGACAGACGGTCTAGGGATGAAAGTGATTGAAAGTTCAACTGGAACGACGCATGAAACATATCCAGCTGACATTATGGCATTCGGTAAACAAGCGAAAATAGAGCACTTTAAGGTGAGTTTGATGTTCCACTTCCAGTATAAAACCACTACAAAAAGGATGAGTAAAAATCGTAGGACAAGATTCATTGTGGGGCGGATGGCGGCAAAGAAGGGATTACCGATTCCGAATTGCTTGATGTGAAAAATGTTGTTATAAATGGAGAAAATATTGATGGAAAAATCGTTTGCTCAAGGTAGTGAGAATATTTTAAAAGATTTTGAAGAATGGTTTGACAGAGTAGGTAGGTCATCATTAAAATCTCCTGGTTTATTCAATATTGAACATATATTTCATCCAATTGATAACCACTATTATTGTTTGAAAATAGATTTCGATAGTAAAAATCTCATAGCAAGATTAACGCTTTGGGAAGAGAAATCAGTGTATCTAGAAGCTATAGATTTGAAAAATGATGAAAATTTTATTAATGAAAACTGTTTTTTTTCAAATTTAAATGAATTAATTAACACAGTGTTGCTATTTATGAGCAAGTTAAATGATAAAGAGAATAGTGCATAGTATGGAATTCAAAAAGATAAAAATTAGCAAAGTATTTTAAGGGCTAAGTTACATTTAATTGGAGGAAATCAATGATTATAAATTTTAAGTCGACACCTTTAATCACTAGAACAGAAAGAAACATTGATGCAAATGAGATCAATTCTAGTTTTCAAACTAATATACATACAAGGCTAATTGAGTTTTGGAAATTTTTTAAGGAAGTTACATTTGAAAATGGAATAAATATTTATGGTTTTGATATTGCCGAGGAAAGGAACGGGTTGTACGAAGTAAGTGCTTACGCATCAGATTATATTTTGATTGGGGATGATGGTGGGGGTCAAGGAGTGTTTTTAAAAAAGGATAGCGACCAACTAAACGTATACTATCAAGATTTGGGTGCATTGTCGTCACCTTTTTATTCTTTAGATATTGATTTATTCAGTTGGCTTGAAAATAATCCTGTTATAGATGAAGAAGATTCTCCTTCAAACGAACTTGATTTGATAGATGTGGTAAAAGTGTATGTTGTCAGAATACCAAATGATGCAAACAAATTTATTATGGAAATAAGAAAATGTTTTAATTTGAAACTTTCTATTAACGATATTAGAGAAAAACTGAATGGCTTACCTTTTTTAGTTATCCAAGATATCACTCTTATGAAATATGGAAAAATAATTGAAATTTTAAATCAAAAATACAATTGTTTAGAGGTTCTCAATTCAAAAAATGTGATTTTAATTAGTCCAGCAAAAAATTAGGGAAGTGTACAAGGTGATAGAAAAAGAATACGATTTGCTGCTCGAAATTTTTGAAAAATATTACGACTCATACGAAGAAATGCTTTCCCGAGTTAAAGAAGTAGAAAATGATACGGTTATTTGGAGTGATTCGTTTTTGGAATTTTTTCCATACCAAAATGCACTGAATCAATTAAAGGAGCCAAAAATCTATAAAGCTGAGCCCAAATCTAATAAAGGTGTAATAGTAAATAAGTTAAAAAATGGTGAACTGTACTATTCTTATGATAATGAAAATAAGGGATGGAGCAGTGTTTTTTTAATAAAAGAAGATGGAATGAAACTGTATCTTAGGTTTCTAAATAACGATAATGATGAGATAGTTTTAGAACAAGTATATTGTGTAGTTCTTAAAGAGACTGTGATTGAAAAAGTATTATTCTATTTAAAGGACGTTGACTTGGACGGAGACGAAGAGTTGAACGAAGAAACATTTTTGGTGGATAAATATTCATATAATAGCAATCAGGCAATTGATACAATTATAAGAAATGGTTTCTATCATGAAAGTAAAAATATTATACCAACTACCACATTTCGATTTGAGTATGTTAACGAAGATATATTCATATACACAAAGCAATTGAAACTAAATCAAATGGATGTCGAAAAGTTAAGGTGGAAGATCAAAAAATCCAAAATCAAGTAGGCTATTAGAAATGGATAATGTCTGAGGTGCAGTTTTTTCCAAGGTTTTATTGGAACGACATGGTTTGAATCCTGATATAGCTGAAAATGGAGAAAGACTAAAGGGAACAGCACGCTCTCAAAGAAACAAAGCTGCAGCAAGAACACTTGGAAATTATCACGGAGGAAAAAATATTCAAAGGAATGCTGCAAGAAATATAAGTGAAAAGTGGAAAAGGGCGGTTGGAAAAACATAGTGAAATGTTATTAGTTTAATGGAGGAGTAGGATGAATTCAACAGTATTTGAAATTCGAAATGAATTATTAGATAAGTGGAGTGAAGTAGAACAGAATATAGACAGTATGATCGATACAAAGTTATCAGAGGTTTCTTATTGGAAATATGCTTCAGATGAATATTATACTCATCTTCCTTACTTTCATGAGATAAATAAATTTAAAAAGGGGAGAATTTTAAAAAATATAACGGAAAGGGAAAGATTTAGTAAAAGAATGATTCATTCTTTCGGATTTAATGAATTAGATCAACTAATTATTATGCAGTATCCACAAGCTGACAATGATATAAAATTTGGTACAGGAACTCAAATATATACTATAAATGGAGATAATAGTGTGAATGCGTATGTAACAAGGTGGTATCCGGAGAGTAATTTCCCTACGAAATTATCAGCTATTAGCGTATTTAAACCTTTAGATGAACATAGTTGGATAGATGTAGGAATTGGTGGAAAAAAAGATTGGTCAGCAATGAACTATATTTATAATGACTCTAACAGAATGGAAAAGGTAGTTTCTTGTAATTCTGATGTAGAGACACCATTATGTTATGATTTCATCTATGATAATGAAGAAAAATTAGAAAAGATTATGATTGGTGAAGTTGTGTGGTGGAAGGGGAAAAAATAATATGAGCGTAAGTAGTTACAAAGGAGCGAAAAGGATGTTTATAGAATGTTCTACTCAACTAACAATACGCGATTTAAACGATGTTGAAACTAAATTGGGATTTAATTTACCACAACAGCTTAAAGAACATTATTTACAATTTAATGGCGGGGTTCCAGTTAAACCTTGTTATTATGCGAAAGATATTGACCTTGAAACAGAAATTGCCGAGTTCTCTCCAATAAAATATAAAAATAACTCAAGGATACTAGAAGAAAGGTACCTTGAGTTTATAAATAGAGATGAACTCCCCAAAAAATATCTCCCGTTTGCAAATGATTGGGATGGTAATTTATTTTGTATGGATCTAGAAAACGAAAGTGTTGTTCTTATTTGGATGGACTTAGGAGAAGTTACAGAAAGAAGCATCAATTTTTTATCAAACAGCTTTGTAACCTTCATTCATAATCTTGAATAGGAACACCAATAAAAAATTGTTATTGGAGAGCTATTTTTATGAATGAATTGTTAAAAAGAATTAATTTTGGTTTTGATGGTTTAATTAGAAGTTTGAAAGTTAACAACTTTAACTCTGCAGAAATTGTTATTTCTGTTCAAGATACTGAAATAAATGAATGGGTCAATATTAAATTTATTATTGAGTCACTTGAAGAATTTAAAATATTAAAAAATCCAAGAATGTCAAATGTAGTATTGTCCTCTGGTATAAAAATCAAAGAGATTTCGGGTTTATATTATATTGATTTTGCTCCATTCTCGGATGAAATAGATTCAGTTTTTGATTTCCGTCAGTCAGACATTTATTTCTCAGGCAAATTATTACGATGGAACTTTGAGAAGTATTCAGAAATCTAATGTTCAGAGAAAAAATCTGTAAAAAAGGTCAAAGCAAATGTAAAGAAGAAGCGATTAGCCCTCTCTTTACATTTGTTTTGTGTGTTAGAAATGAAATTGTTTTATCAAGAAAGACAGATCGGGTTTAGGGTGACTGATTAGTTGAGCGAAGAGTACCTGAAAATAAAAAAGAATATGAGATAGCTTTTTTGAAATATGAAGGAATTATGTTTGTAAGAATATGAACATTGTGAAATAATTTGTGATATCCGTCATGATGGTCACAAGCTAAAAAGCACGAGCATTGATTTAGGAAACGCACCTTTTCGTCTTTGGTCTCCTGAAAATCTTGTCTATAGGCAAGCGGGGTTTCGTTGGATTGGAATGGATCTGAAAGAAGATCCAGAATGGAATCCATTTTGGGGCGAGTTCAGACCTAATATGTTATTTGGATCTCAATCCAACTATTACAGATGATGATGAGGAAGTATACCCGGATTTTATAATTAATGAATCATTGGAATTCTTTTATGACGGACAACAATTTGAAGATGTGTTAATGAATGTCTTACACCAGAAAAAACAAGCTTCAATTGATGATTTTATATTGGGATTAAATTATTATATGGAACACGATACGTTTATGGGTTTTTAGTCTACTGTATAACAACATTTTCAAAACGGCAGGACCTTGTCTTGAATCAATCTCATAAGGAACGAAGATAAATCATATTCACCATGTAGGAAAGGAAAGGAAAGGAAAGAAAATGAATAAATTTGATGATACCCAGTTATATGTGTTACTAAATGAATCAAATTATGAGAAAATTAATACGTTTTTACAAAAATATGGTTTAGATAGTGTTGATAGAGATGGACGTACATTTTTGATGTCCGCAATCGTTGAAGGAAAGGAGGATGTTGTTAATTATCTTGTGAATATTGGATGTAATGTTAATACTAAAGATAAATCGGGCTTAACCGCACTGCATTTTGCAGTTATTTATGACAGATTTACTATTGTTAAGGTTCTTATAACTCATGGTGCTGAAATTGATGCAGTAGACAACGTAGGTAATACTCCCTTATGGAGAGCGATAATGGAAAATAGTAATGAAACATCAACAATAAGGTATCTATTAGAGAATGGAGCAGATCCTAGTAAGGCTAATAACCGTGGGATAGCACCGAAGGATTTGCTCGAATAGTGCGATCTACAACCGATGCTATATTATTTTCTTGATAATAATGTATTTTATTAAGATTCCAAAGCATAAGTAAAGAAGACGTATCAGCACTTTCTTTACATATGTAAGAACTACAGGATATAAAGGAAGGGAAAATCATTGTTATGAATGAAATAAAACTAGAGGTTGAGGGATATTATGAAGTTTTAAACTTGCATAAAGCTTTATTGGAGGCAAAATTCCATAAGAATCCAGATAATTTCTATGTTGCGGGTAGTCCTATTATTGCAAAAATCTGCAACAATATTGTAGATATGTTAACAGAATACGAAATTGAAGAAAAAGGTAAAGATACATGGAGTGAATGGCGGAAGATTGAAAATCATAATTTTTTTAAAAAAAGAGCATTAGAAAATGCTCAAAATGTTTCATGGGAGAAGTTAAGCTATGAAAAAAAAGAGTCATTAACAAAAAATATGTTTAGTCCATTTACTTTTACTGAAAAAGATGTAATAGATTTTATAAAAACGGTTGATGGAAAATTTAACATAGAATAAAGAAGAATAGCTAAATTTAAGCCCTATCTGGTTATGTTTGATTGAATCATATCATCGTTATAATTATTGGTCACATTTTCATATAAAATAAAATCCATATTGAAACACTTTCAATATGGATTAGTTTTTTTTTAATAAGTACCCGAACCATAACACATTGGTTATTTATTTGGATTTATTAGTTAAGGGTATAGTTTCCGAATGACTATCCCATTTAATTACCGCTTCAATCTTTGAATCCTCTGTAGCATTTGTACATCCGTTTGGCAATGTGAAAGTTCCATTTTCCTCTATTGGCACATCTCCTGTTGAATTACTAATGTCATACTCTACTTTTTTCGGATTAGGTTGAGTTCCGATAAACTTGATATATCCACTTGTTGGTTGACAGTCAGCAGATTTCTCAACTTCGTATTGTACGGCCCAATTTTCACTTTCCCCATACAATATAAATGTCTCACCTTCACAAGCGGTTAAAAGTAAGAGACCAAAGAAAATTACTGAAAATTTAATTTTCTTGTTAATCATTGATAACACCCTTTCGAATACATACTTTTAAACTATAATTATGTTTATTTCTATTCTTCTAGCGACGTATTCGTGATATATATTCATGTCCATTAAACGTTTACTTTTATCCTTCATGACAATGCCTTTCTTCTTTTCACGTATCGATTGGTTATTCAGACGTGTTTGCGTTTGATTATCGGTTAAACGATGGATAATAACACGTGCTGGAAGTTTCTGATTCTGGCCAATGTATGCCTCGGGGAGTTCTATCGTTTCACCATGGATTAGACCAGACATCATTTTTGTCATATCAAGCTGGATGTATTCTGTCTGCTTTTTTAAAGTACCATTGCTGAAGTATTCTGGTTCAGGGTTCTTGATATAAATGCGTGTAATCAACTTCAACCGCGAGATATAGTAAGCCTCTTTATCATGAATGGTCTGTAAGTCTCCTAAATCGAAGTAACCAAGATCATGTAAACACAAATCGCCTGCTTCTACGGTTTCAAGGCAAGCGATTTATATGATTAAAGATTACTTTCCGTTACTGTTTCAAGCGATAGCCGTTGGCACAAAAGAACTTTTAAAAATTCTGCATCGCCTTTATCAGCTGCTCAGAAAAAACGGTCGTAAATGTCATAGGTATAAGAAGCTGACCGTAATAGGCTTCTTTAGCATGCCTACTTTTTATCACTGCTAGTTTTGAAACAAGAATCATTTCGTATCTAGTAATTTACTTGGTTAGCTTGATGGGCATGTGATGTTACCCCTATAAGCGTTTTTTTGATTACTCCCTATTTTACTACAGTAGCAATTCATGAAGACCTATCGACACTGCATCACAGAAAGTATGAAAATGTTTGATTGGTAATTATTCTTTCTTGCTCTGATGAAGATTTTACCATAAGAATATATATTCCTATATATGCGCTTCCCTGTAGAAATGGAACTGCTTTAGCATCCCATGCTTCATCTTAAGGGAGCAGTATCTGTAACATGTCCTTACAGGAAAAAGCCCCAACAATGCTAAATGTCATTGTTGGGGTTTTAGCTTTATACATAAAAAATGGAAAATTTTACGAAGCGGGGGAAACTACTAAATTAGGCCGGTCTGTAGCTGCTGCTGGAGGATATAAACGGCGATGGTAGTTGATTTGGTCAGTACAATTTTGAAAATTGTTCGTTTAATTACGGATATTAAAGCACTTTAATGTTAATTAAAAGGGGATAGTAGGGTCTAATCATAACTAAAAGCATATTATAGCTTCAAGATTTTTATTTTCACAAGGGAGGAAAAGAATTATGTCAATTGTTCATGTTACAACAAAGAATGAACTAAGAGAACAATTAAAAACAAAAAGGATTGTATTATTAAATTTTTGGGCTGAGTGGTGTGGCCCGTGTAAAATGTTTGCAGGGGTTCTTAATCAACTCAATGAAGAATTCAGTGGTAAGGTGAAAATTATAAAGGTGAATGTTGAAAAAAGCCCAGATATTGCAGCGGAATATAAGGTAATGGGAATTCCTCACTCTCGATTGATTATTCAAAAAAAATTACGTGAACCAATTATGGGATATGTGCCTTTTGAAAAACTGAAGAAAATGATGGGAGTCTGATTCGCCAAACGGGAGAAAACTTGATTGTACAATTATTGGTGGAGGAACGGCAGAATAGTTCTTACTTCAGACTTTTCGAATTTGAGGAAGATGGCATTTGTAATTAATAAAATGAGGGGAATATTTTTCCTTCATCATAAAGTGGTAGAATCCGTTGATACATCAATGTTTGTAAAAGGATATTAGTCAAATACGATATTTTCAATCTGTGTAATTATATACGAGCTCATGTTATAATGAGGAGCTTAAGGTAATTAAGACTTTTCCTTATAACTGAACGGATGCCAAGAAAGCCTCCGCATAGCGATAAAATATGGAGGTGTAAGAGATTGAATAAAAAATGGACGATTGATAAAATTAAAGAATTTGTTGAGAATAATTCGGAAAGTAAGTTGCTAACGACTGAATATCACGGTTTTTCTCAAAAGTTATTATTAAAATGTGCATGTGGTAGCAACTTTGAAAAAACATTTACAAAATTTAAAAATAAACATCAACGTAAATGTGACGTCTGCCAACCACCAAAAGAGTCACGCTAAATGAAGTGCTCAAAAAAGAAGTTGGCGTCTTAATTAAAATCACCTCTTACCTATTTTCTTTATAGTGAAGAGGTGATTTTTATTTTTTATATAAGTTATTTATTCAACTCATTTATAAATTTTGATCCTAGTAGTGTGACGATTGAGTAATCAGTTACGTCACCTTCGATAATTACTCCGAATGTCCTTTTTACATCAACTGGGATATCAACTTCAATTACATTGTTATCTTCTGAGAGTGTATAAGTTTTTAATATTTCACCATCTCCAACAAAACTAATAGTAAATAATGTTTGGTTTGTGTATTCATAACCATCCATTGGAGGTGAGTAAGATAAAGTCGTTTGGTATCGATCCATTTTTTCTGGAGAATTAAAAGATACTCCACCAATTTCAAAATTAGTATAGAATTTAGAATGAACACCAATCTGTTCTTCATTTTCACCAAAAGCTACCCAAAATACCTCTTTATATTGTTCTTCAGAATTTGCGTCCGGAAAGGCATTTCCTTTTTTAACTTCTTCATCCGTATATATATGAGTGTTATAACTCAGGTTATTTTCATTCTCAAGTATATTTAACTTGAAATCAGTTTGTATGAAAGAATTAGTATGTATTTGTTCATTCTCATCTGCTGCAAAAGCAATTAAAGCAAATAATAATGAAAAAACGATCCTTATAGCAAGGATAAGTATATTAGCAATACAGTAAAAGTTTAAAAGTTTGCTTTTATTCCATACAAGGTGAAGTGAAAATGTGTAAATTAGAATTAACCCACTAAAAATAAGCGCTTTAATGAAATGATTTTCAGAAAGAATATTAAAAAAGATATCAAAAGTAGAAGGTAAAACTAATATTTTCATAATGATAAATTCATATGCTGGTCTGAGCGTTTCTCCGATAGTTTCATACGAATTAATCATAAAGTATGCTACAGTATCTACAATTGCACCTAATATTCCCAAAGCGACTGTTAAAATAGCAAAAACACCTAATACACAGCCAATCCCATTAAAATCCTTGCTATCGTATATCACCCCACTATTCCCTTTACTTGTAAAAAAAAATTTTGGCATATAATTCCTCCTATAACAATATAATATAACATTTTTTATTAATAGTAACAATGTTGTAGATTTCTTTAAAATTAGATTTAATGATATGATGAAATGTATTGATTTGGCGAAAATGCCGCACATAATATAATGGATAGAAATAAAAAATGGTGTAATATATGAATGCAGGTGGGAGCGCATTCCAGGGATTTTCCACATAAGTGTTCAAGCTATTGGGAAGATCCTAATAATTTGCTCGACGCAAGTTTTATTAATTCTGTAAAGGCCAAATCGTGTCATTGAGAACAGTCTTGATTTCGGTGGCTTCAAGACCGTACGCCTTTTAATAGGTTCAAAGATTGATCTTATCTCTAAGATATTTTTTAAATCAAGTTGGAAATTGGCAGGACCTACCTGACCACTTAAAAACAAGCAGCATGCACCTGTTAAATTTCAAATATACATTAAAAAATCACCTCAAAAAATAACTAAAGAGGTGATTTTTATCAAACTTTTTTACAAAGCTACATATTTTTAGCGAAAATGATCGCCGTTTAATTAATGCATTTACTTATTGAACAACTGCATATTTTACTTAAAAACTAACGCAGCAGTCTTTCATTTTCTGTGATGAAGTGCTAATTTTTGCACTTCATGGGTGGCTAACGGCGCAGTTAAGAGGAATAAGGAATAATTATAAACAATAAGCCTGTATCTATGATTACTTTGTAATCTAAGATACAGGTTTTGTATTTTAGTTATAATTGTATGGATGTTTTTTTACGCGAATTAGTGGAGAATCTTTGTTAAAATAAATATTTTTTGGAAATTGAACCTATTATGATTTGGTAATCGTCTAATAGCAGAATTTGAAGTAGGTTGAAAGGGAGGGTAGTAGATTGGATAGAGAAGAAAAAGATTTCATATTAGAAAAAATAATGATTGAATATGGTAATGAGTTGGTACGATGGGCATTTTCTTATGTGAAAGATACAGAGATTGCTAAGGATGTTGTTCAAAATACGTTTATCAAATGCTACAAGAACCTTGATTCGTTTCGATTTGACGGACAAATTAAAACTTGGCTCTATCGTATAACAATTAACGAATGTAAAGATTATTTAAAAAGTTGGAATTACAAAATGGTACAGGTAAAAAGTTTTATTAATGAAACAGCAAAGTCAATATTACCATCAACAGAAAAAACAGTTATCGATAAATACAATAAAGCTGAAATAAAAGATACGATCTTTTCTCTTCCGAAAGTGTATCGGGAAGTGGTTTATCTATACTACTATGATTCATTAAAGACAGAGGAAATTGCCGAAGTTTTGGATATTCCAGTTAATACAGTGAAAACTAGATTAAGAAGAGCAAAACAAAGATTAGAGCCGATGATTAAGGAGGAAGAACTTAATGGAAGATAAGCGATTAAGAGATAAATTTTCTAATACGTCTGATCAAGAACTAAGATTTACGAAAGAATACCGTAATGAAGTATTTGAACAAATTCATAAACTAGAGAAGAATAATAATACGCAGAAAAAATCTCTTGTTTCTTCTTTTAAAAAATTCGCTCCACTTACAGTTTCTTTATTAGTGGTAGGCTTGTGTATATTTTTGTTTATTCCATCGATTCTTCCTGGAAACGTTAATAAAGAATATAACAGAAGTGATACAAGCGGTACAGTATTACAAGAAGACGAGATTTTTACCACTCTATTTACGGTGAAAGATGAGAATAATAGAATACCTATTAACCTTTTAATTACTTATAGTAAAGATAAAAAGATGGTGAAAGTTCTGTCTATCCCTCGTGATACTTATGTTCCGATATTGGATAAGAGTACTGGAATTACTTCATACGATAAATTGTCATATGCTTATGCTGACGGTTCGGGTGGAGCTGAAAGTGTAAGAACAACAGTTTCTAAGTTATTTGATTTAACAATTGATTATTATGCAGTTATGGATTTAGAAACCTTTTCAACGCTGATTGATTCAGTGAATGGTATAGATTACAACTTGCCAGAAGATATTCGAGTAAGAGCTATTTCTAGAGTGGCATTTGAATTCAAAAAGGGGACGAATCATTTGAATGGCGAAGAGATTGTGGCATTAATGATGGCTGCTACAGAGGGGAAAAGATACGAATTCGATGAAGAAAACCTATTAAATCTCATTCATGCTGTTATTAATAAAACAAAAAACGAAATCCCACAAACACAATTAAAAGAACTTACTACTAAAATAGAAGCCAATACATCAATTGATCATTTGTTAGAGAATAAAATAGAAATTGATTCTGTAAAATCGTTATCTTTAAGTGAGGGAATGAAATCGGAAACGATAGATGGTCAATACTATATTGTGTTTGAGAAAGACTTTTTAAATTCTATTTCAGAAGAGTTAACTACATTTAATTAAATATAAATTGGAATTGTATGTAATTTTATACTAAGAGAAGATAAAGGTGTGTTAATGAAATGTAGATTAACACACCCGGGTTTTTTGTACTTTAAGAAATTGAAAGAAATGGATCATGGTCGATGGTTACATAATAAGAAAAGCCCCAATACACACCTTTTTCTAAAGTGAATATTGGGGGTTAGTTCAATTAATTTAGATATCACGACTAACGTTTATTTTCATTTTGATTACGACTGAAGATTACTTCCTCAGCGAACTCTTCTCTGTTTTCACGTTCTCTGTTAGCATTTTGATTTTGATTTTGCTGTTTTTTGTTGTCTTGAGTTTTATTATTTTTATGTTTATTATTACCCATTATCATCTCACCTCCACCATTAGTGTGAGTGAAAGATGATTTTTTATCCGCATAACTTACAATTAATTAATGATTATATGTGATGAAACAAAAGGCATGGATTATTGCTAAGATGGTTGCTATATTTCCACACACTGATAATTTCAGTACTTGCATTGGATTTACTTTCTTCAAAGATAGAAAGTTCGTGTTTTTATTCACATAATAGAATCTGGCGTAAAAACGATTGCTTTTTAGCAATGCATCGATCTGCTATAACAAAACCTGCATCTTCTATCAAGTCATCAATTGTTTCAATCGTAACGACAACGACTTTATCGGCAATGCGTCGAGCATGTTGTAGAATATTAAATTGATCTTCGGTTGATGTATGCGTAAATAAGTTATAAGGTAAATCAATTATCGCGACATCATAATGTTCCTTAACCTCCGAGATTGGACCTAATGTAATGGTGCCTGTTAACCCAAAATATGAGATGTTTTTTCTGGAACCTTGACAAACATTGTAATTCATATCTCGCCCTTCAATATTAATCCCCATGGAAAGGGCTTCAATTACTACTGTCCCTATACCACAGCAAGGATCAATCGCACGAATATTTTGAGGCTGTGGAACTGCGATATTTGCAACAGTACGAGCTACTCTAGTACTTAGTGCCGTTGAATAACTGTGTGGCTTGTGTAAATGATTATGCCAAATGGATTCACTCTTCATATGCTTTCCGAAATACCATATTCCATCTATTAAAATAAGACCAAATACAACTTCAGGCTCATTAAGTTCTGGTTCGCCATCGATGCACAATCCTACCTCGCGTTCTATCATTCGACGCTCGGGCAGATGAATTTTCTTCTCTTCACCTATATCCATACTATTTAAACAAACTACTTTAAAAGTTGTTTCCTTTACTGTTAAATCCTTTACCAATGTCTTGATGTTTTCTAAGCTGTTTTCTTCATATAGCACTTCAAGTCTGTCTTGTATAAAAGGACTACGGCTTGGATCAATTTTAAAAGGGCTTATTATATAGTTTGATTGGGAATCAAGATTAAAAAATGAACGCATCTCCATTCTGCACAGATCGTATTCATCAACATGATGTACATATGTGTATATAAATTTACTGTTATTTTGTTCGTTACTCAATTGATTATCATCCTTTTATCGTGTTGTTCACTTGATTTCATTAAAGTTAAAAAACAAATGAAGTTGTTTATTTTGTAATCGTATCATAGGTGTCTCTATCAAGCCACTCGATATCAATATCGAAATTAGATCGTATTCAAGTAGTGATGAGGTTAATGCCAAAAGATCGCTCCCCAATCATCAAGCCAAACAAGCAAAAGGGTTAATCCAGTTGCTTGTTAGTTTTGTTATGCTTGATTGCTAAATATAATGAGAAACTTATCGCAACGAACATTATTACAGAAAATACAACCGAGAACGTGGCTTTATAGTAGATGGATGTAATCAGCATGACGAGCGAACTAATGATGATGGCTACACGTAGTAATATATCTGTTTTTGCACTTGGATTAAAAAAATCTTGAAGAATAGCAAATAAATAAGCTATTCCGAAAAATACAAGATACTCATAAACAAACACAGGCTTCACGAAATTTGGGATTCCAAAATAAATTAATTCAAATATAAAAATGAGTAGCACTACATATTTTCCGTATTTGCTTATGAAGTTTGACAAAGTATCACCCCTCGTATTTATTCTAAAAAAATTAGAAATTTTTGCTATAAGCATTTAGTTTCAATTTAAAGAGATATTTCTGAAAGGACGATAATAGATAAAATCGTTAATAGACACATCTGAAGAAATTTATCTCAGGTGCTGCACTTTTAATAGTGGAAATAATTTGTAAGAAAAAATAATATAGAAAGAGACATCTAATAAAATTTCAGGGGGTTATGAAATGGTTGTAAAAGAAGATATTTTAAATAGAAAGGGAGCTAGAAAGGCTAGTGATATCCCAAATGATGTTTTAATGTTGTTGAATCAAGGGGAAATAGAGAGTGTTAATTTAATGGAATGGCAAGCTGTTAACCATATTTCTTTAGTCAAAAATGTTCTACCAACAATAGGGCTAGAAGAAAAATTAGAATTTGTACTAACTGAGATAGAGAAGCAAAAAGTCGAAACGGGAATGAAGGCTATACGTTTAATAGGGAGTTTATTAGATACAGTCATGATAGATGAAAGTGCTACTAAAAAAGAGGATGTAATCAAAGTTTGCTCCCAACATGTATCTGATAGTGTCCGATGTTGGGCAGCATTTATGAATAAAAACAACGATTATTCTTTAGAGGAGAAATTGTTGTATATCCGACCTTTCGCAGCAGATCATCATTTTGGTGTCCGAGAAATTGCTTGGATGTCAATTAGGGAAGACCTTTCAGCAAATATTGAGAATAGCGTAGACCTGTTAGCAGAGTGGGCGAAAAGTGAAGATGAAAACATTCGTAGGTTCAGTTTAGAATCAATCCGTCCTCGCGGAGTATGGACAAAGCATATTGAAAGATTAAAGGAAGAACCGCAAATCGTACTTCCTATTCTACATTTACTAAAATCAGATTCGTCAAAGTATGTTCAAGATTCTGTCGGTAACTGGTTAAATGATGCTAGCAAAACTCAACCAGAGTGGGTTAAAAACCTTTGTGATGAATGGCAAAAAGAATCTCCAACTAAGGCAACGGAGAGAATCATTAAAAAGGCTCAAAGAACGATAGTAAAAGGGAAATAACGTTTTGGTTTGTGTGTCATTTATAATAAAAAACATCCTTTTGGAAAATGGACATGTTGTAATGGACATTTTTTACAGAAGGGTGTTTTTTTATTTTCTTAAGCTTTAACTTCCAAAAGGATTGTCTACATAAGGAACCTTCACTGGAATGCGCATTAGTTGAGTAGCCATAAATTTAGGTGGATATGGCATATCGTTTTCTAACCACCAAACAAGCATCTCAAGAAAAGCTGTGGCAAAAATTCTGATAGCCATTTCAAGTGGAACTGTCCGCTTTTTATCATCTGATTGCGTGCAATTAATCCCGTTTGAAACAATATCGATGAGGATCTCTTTCATGCTTGAAGGGAAATAGGGAATATTTTTTTCTAGAAATTTGTTTGAATAAATTCATGAATGTATCCGTGAGGCTCATCTTCATCATTAAAAATATCAAATTCTATCTTGTTAAGAAAACGTGTAGGATGAGAACGGATATCCGCGCGCAGCAGAGATATCCGCGAAAAGAAACAAATACCAACGCAAAAAGGTGAATTAACTTGAAGTGTGAGCGACTTTCATCAATTGCGAATAGCACAAACATCACAATTTTTTCTGCATATGATAATGAGGAAGCGTTTTTATTAAATAATATAGAAGAAAAGTACTTCTATTTCATCCAAAATGGAAACAATATATAAGGGAAAGATGGCTGCAAAAAAATTGTCAAAATGACATGGTTAAGTTGGGTCGATTTGGCATGTTATATCGTTTTAATCAATCACTAAAATCCTGTATTTTAGATGATTTAAGCTAGTTCAGACTAAGATTTGTACGATTATGTGAATTCCACAAAAAAAAATTGCAAAAACCTTAACTATTTCATACGAAATCCGTATAATAAATCAAACAGTGCGGAAATTGTCCATATTCTATCGGTAAATTGCGTGAATTTTTTAAATTGTATTGACGTAGAGAGCGATAATTTGTACACTGTGTACATTCAATTGTTTTGTGGAGAAATACAATTAATTTAAAAAGTTAGGATTTGATAGATATGATCGTATGTAAATTTGGTGGAACATCTGTAGCAAGTGCAGAACAAATTCAAAAAGTAGCAAACATTGTAAAATCTAATCCGGCACGTAAAATCGTAGCCGTTTCAGCGCCAGGGAAACGCTCCGGTGATGATATAAAGGTAACTGATTTATTAATAAATTTAGCAATGGCAGTATTAAAAAATGAAGATGTGGAAGAGAAAGTGCAAACAGTTGTGAATCGTTTTAAGGCGATTGCAGATGGTTTGCAGTTAGATCATACAATTTGTGGCGTGATAGCTGAAGATTTGCGTGAACGTGTGCAAGGCGATAAATCGAATGAGGAATTATTTATCGATAGCATGAAAGCAGCAGGGGAAGATAATAACGCGAAGCTTATCGCAGCGTATTTCAATTCTATCGGTATGCCGGCTCGTTACGTAAGTCCAAAAGATGGTTTAGTGGTCAATGATTTACCTGAACGCACGTATGCATTACCAGAGGCTTATGCTAATTTAGCACCTCTAAAAAATACAAAAGAAATTATTGTGTTCCCAGGTTTCTTCGGTTACACTAAAGCGGGCATATTGCGAACGTTTGACCGCGGTGGCTCTGATATTACAGGCTCTATTTTAGCAGCAGCTGTTGAAGCAGAGCTTTATGAAAACTTTACGGATGTGGATTGTGTGTTTTCTGCGAATCCGAAAGTCGTGAATGATCCAGTGGAAATTAAAGAAATTACGTATCGCGAAATGCGCGAATTATCCTATGCAGGCTTTTCAGTGTTCCATGATGAAGCGTTAATGCCTGTCTACAAGATTGGGGTGCCCGTTAACATAAAAAATACAAATAATCCATCAGCCCCAGGTACTCGTATCGTACCAAGACGCTCTGCTACAGGTCGTCCAGTTACAGGTATCTCGGCAGACAGTGGCTTTTCAACTTTATATGTGTCAAAGTATTTGATGAATCGTGAAGTAGGCTTTGGACGTAAGCTTCTACAAATTTTAGAAGATGAAAATATTTCGTATGAACATACGCCGTCTGGTTTAGACGATATTTCTGTTATTATGCGCTCAAATCAAATTACACCAGAAAATGAAGCGCGTATTCTTTATCGTGTGAAACATGAATTGTATGCTGATGACGTGCAAATGCGTCATGGTTTCTCTATGATTGTGATCGTAGGGGAAGGTATGCGCAATAACACAGGTCTTGCGGCACGTGCTGCAACTGCTATTTCAAAAACAGGTGCAAATATAGAGATGATTAATCAAGGTTCATCTGAAGTTAGTTTAGTATTCGGTGTGCTACAAGAATTCGAAAATCAAATTTTACAGGCGCTTTATGAAGAATTTTTTGCGCATGTGAGAGTTTAAGTAAATAAACACTAATCCTTGAACGGGATTAGTGTTTTCTTTTTCACGGGAATACGGTAAAATCGAGGGCGTACATAGATTGGAGGTTTTACTTTTGAAAAAATTATCGATTGGTATGTTTCTATCAATGATTGGCATACTATTTGTTTGTTTAACGATCATGGATATTTTACCTGCCTCGACTAAAACAATGAAGTTTGTCTATATCGGGATTGGCTGGGTATTTATCATTGCGGGATCCATTGTTCGTTTTAAACACTTAAAACAAAAGCAATAACGGAATATCTCGAAATTGAACTGTTTTAAAACGCGAATTTATGATACAATTTCAAAAAAATAAATAATTTGAGTATTATGAAGTTGCGATGCTGTGCGAAAATTCAAAAGTTTTAAATTGGGGAAAGATGATTAAGTTAAAAATCAACAGTACAAATTCTTCTTTGTAAGAATTTGTTTTTTTATGTGCGCCCGGCATGCGTATGAACTATAGGGTGCAAGTCCCGAACCCCGAAGACAGAAGTAGAGGTTAGCCAAGAGCAAGGGTGTCCGTGGCGACGCGGAATCTGAAGGAAGCTGGAGGCAAAACACCGGTCCGAGGAACACGAATCTCATATAAGGCTAGGTATGATTGGATGAGTGTGCATAACAACACAAAGTCCTTTCTGTCGAAGGTCATATCGAGTAAATGAGGCGGATAGATGGTGTGAAAGTGCATGCGCTTACCCGGGGAGGTCTGATGGAAACGCAAAGTACACTTTGTAACCTACTTAGCGATAGGTAGCTGAACCATCAGAAGTCAGCAGAGGTCATAGTACCATTCACTTCTAGAATGAATGGGAAGGACCGAACAATTCGGAGAGAATAGCCCTTGGCATGCAGTTTTCTATGGTAAACACAGAAAATCCAGAAGGACCGACTTAATGGAGGTAATGGTGAATCCCATGAGGGACATTGAGCGGGTGCAGTAGAAACTGTTATAAGAAGACAAGCTATTCACGGAGGAGTCGAACGAGATGTTAATGAGTCAAATATTATCACGGGAGAATCTGCTTCTCGCACTCAAACGGGTGGAACGAAACAAAGGGAGTCATGGAGTAGACAAAATGCCCGTAAAATTCCTACGACAGCATGTAGTCGAAAACTGGCTAACGATTAAGAAGCAAATTCTTGAGGGAACCTACCAACCACAACCAGTTCGCAGAATCGAAATCCCGAAACCTGACGGCGGTGTGCGACTATTAGGAATCCCAACCGTGACAGACCGACTCATTCAACAGGCGATTGCCCAAGTGCTATCCAACCTATATGACCCGAACTTCTCGAATCATAGTTACGGATTTCGACCAAAACGAAGTGCTCACGATGCAATCCGAGAAGCCAAAGGTCATATAAAAGAAGGATACCGCTGGGTAGTAGATATGGACTTAGAGAAATTCTTCGACAAAGTAAACCATGACCGTCTAATGAGTACATTAGCGAAGAAAATTTCTGATAAACCTCTACTCAAGCTGATTCGTAGATACTTACAATCGGGTGTCATGATAAATGGTGTCGTTTATGATACAGATGAAGGAACACCCCAAGGGGGCCCACTGAGTCCACTTCTCTCAAATATTGTGCTGGATGAATTAGACAAAGAATTAGAGAAACGTGGTCATAAATTTGTCCGTTACGCCGATGACTGCAATATTTATGTGAAAACAAAACGAGCAGGAGAACGAGTGATGGCAAGTATCAAAACCTTTATTGAGAAGACGCTACGATTGAAAATAAATGAGAAGAAATCCGCAGTGGCTCGTCCTTGGCAACGTAAATTCCTAGGATTTAGCTTTACCTCCCGCAAAGAACCACAAGTTCGAATTGCGAAAGAGAGCATAAAGCGAATGAAGAACAAAATTCGGGAATTAACAGCTAGAAAGAAGCCACTTCCAATGGAGTACCGAATTCAACAATTGAATCAATACTTAATTGGGTGGTGTGGCTACTTTGCATTAGCGGATACGAAATCAATATTTGAATCACTGGATGGATGGATTAGAAGAAGACTTCGTATGTGTTTATGGAAGAATTGGAAAAAGCCTCGTACGAAAGTGCGCAACCTAATTCGCTTAGGAGTTCCAGACTGGAAGGCTTACGAATGGGGCAATACTCGCAAGAGTTACTGGCGTATCTCGAAAAGTCCAATATTACACAGAACCCTTGGTAACTCTTATTGGAGTAACCAAGGGCTCAAAAGTCTGCAAGCTCGTTATGAAATCTTGCGTTATTCACCTTAATTGAACCGCCGTATACGGATCCGTACGTACGGTGGTTGGAGAGGTCGGGAGTTAATCACTCCCTCCTACTCGATTTTCTGAATAGGAGGCGAGATCATGTCAGTACTTCGCAAGGGCGATATTCATATTTCTGACCATTATGTTGCCGTCCGAACAGATTCACCGATGAAGGTCGTATCTTCAGCCGTACATAATCCGGGCTTTGGCTATTATACACATCTGATGAATCGTTCGGTGCCCTATACGTATGATGAACGAAAACCGCAGTTAGAATTACAACTATTTTTACAGTCAGAGGGCTTTCCCGTTGATAAGACAGTTGCGATGATGACGGCTGTCTATGCCAGGTATGCAACAATCCGTGAGTTTACATATGAAGGCATTCATCTTGTCATTATGATTACAGCTGGACTTGGCAATGCCGTAGATATAACGCGTGCTTTTCATCGCAAGGAGCAATATCATGCAGGTACCATCAATACGTGGGTTCTGATAAATGGGAGATTGTCGGATGAAGCTTTATTTCAAGCGATGATCTCTACGACAGAGGCAAAGGTTAAGGCACTCTTTGATGAGGGCATTACAGATCCAACAACAGGCACACAAGCTACAGGTACTTCAACGGATAGTTTGTTGATTGCTTCGACGGAGGAAGGCGACTACCATCAATATGCAGGGCCGATTACGATGCTTGGGAAAGTTATTGGCCATGGTGTTTACGAAACGATGCGAGAAGCTGTGCAAAAATATAAAAAAGATAAAGAGGAGAATCCTTTATGATGGCACTGATGATTGCCTGTATCATCGGGCTTACTTTTGATTTAGTAGTGGGTGATCCTCCTAAAATGCCTCATCCGGTTCGCTGGATTGGAAAGCTCATTCAATCTCAAACTGAATTGTGGAATAAAGGAAGAATGAGAAAACTCCGCGGCATGATTATGGCGCTCGCTGTAGTTGGTACAACGATGTTTGTGGTGACAGCCATTATGTTACTAAGTTATCAGGTTAGCCCATTATTTGGCATAGTGATGGAGGGACTACTAATTGGTATAGGACTAGCACAGCGAAGCTTGAAGGAGGCCGCGATGGCTGTTTATGAACCGCTAGTCAAAGGGGATTTTGCTGAGGCTCGTGTGAAGCTTTCTTGGATTGTTGGGCGTGATACGGAGAAGCTTGACGAAGATGAGATTGTTCGTGGTGTTGTAGAAACGGTCTCAGAAAATACGAGTGACGGTGTAACAGCTCCATTATTTTATGCCTTTTTATTTGGCGCAATAGGGTTATGGGGTTATAAGGCTGTCAATACGTTAGACTCTATGGTTGGCTATAAAAACGAAAAATATAAAGATTTTGGTATGTTTTCTGCAAAGCTAGATGATGTATTGAATTTTATTCCAAGCCGGTTAACAGGCTTACTGATGGTACTAGGGACTAAAAATGAAACAAATAGATCACTTGGTAACCGTTTAAAACGTTGGGCACAGGATGCGAAAAAGCACCCAAGCCCGAATAGTGGTTACTTAGAGGCAGCCACAGCTGTGCAACTTGGGGTACAGCTAGGTGGGAAAAATACATATCAGGGTGTCGTTTCTTATCGTGCAATAATGGGCGAAAAATTAGTTCCATTAACAAAAGAGCATATTGCAACGTCTGTTATTCAAATGCGTATTGCTACTTTGCTCTTTACTCTTGTTATGTTAACAGTGGAGGTGTTAATTTTTGCTATTACCTAATCACGGAGCAAATCCGCAAAATGTCTATCATCAACTAGGGCTTAACATGCCCGAAGAGGTGTATGATTTTAGTGAAAATGTCAATTCGGCTGGACCACCTCAATTCGTTGAGGCGCGTTGGCGGACATTTTTTCCGCTTATTCAACGCTATCCAGATCCGGATGGCGAGCCGTTTTTATCAAAGGTGACCGCTTTTCATCATGTAGAGAAAGATTCAATACTACTAGGCAATGGTGCATCAGAGCTTTTTAGTGTTTTAGCTAGACGTTATGCAAATAAACGTGTAATTATCGTACATCCCTCTTTTTCAGAATATGAACGAACATTACGAGCAGTAGGCGCTGAAATTGTACCGATTATTGTAGAGGATATCGTCCACTACACGTTGCCGATGGAGCGTTTACAAAGAGAGATGGCGAACGCAGATGCTTTATATATTTGCACACCGAATAATCCGACGGGGGTGCTTCCAAAGAAAGAGGAGCTCCTACAATTAATGACGCACGGTGCAAAAGTCAATTGCGAGCTTGTCATTGATGAGGCTTTTATTGACTGGGTCGATGAAGCCTATTCATTGATTCAATATGTGGTCGAAAATCCTCATATGATTGTCGTTCGTTCGATGACAAAAATGTATGCAATTCCAGGGTTACGCCTTGGCTATTTAGTGGCAAGTCCTATCGTTGTTGCTGAGTTAAAGTCTATTTTACCGCATTGGAATTTGAATGCCTTTGCACTCGTTATAGGGGCAGGCTGTTTAGATGAACAAAATTATTGTCAACAGGCGATTGCCTATGCAACAACTCAGCGGGAATTGCTACAAAGCTATTTACAAGAAAATGGGTGCCAGGTGACGAATAGTGTCACGAATTATGTATGTTTTGCGTTGCCTAAAAATCAGCAAGCAGATACATTTTTTACATATTGTTTATCAAAGGGCGTCGTGCTGCGCCATACAAAAAACTTTATGGGCTTACATGGTGAATGGTTCCGTATCGGGATTAAAGATATTGCGGCCATGACGTATTTAAAAAACTGTTTACAGGCATGGTTTAATGCGAATTAGGAGTGAGAAAGGTGACAACTTTTTATTTAGTGAGACACGGTGAAACGATGTGGAATAAAGAGCATCGACTACAAGGATGGTTAGATTCGCCATTATCTGAAAATGGTGTTTTACATGCAGAAAAACTGCACGAGCATTTAGGTGAATTTTCATTTGCAGCAGCATTTAGCAGTACGAGTGGTCGTGCCAAGGAAACGCTGGATATTCTTGTAGGTGATCGACAGATTCCGATTTACTATGCGGATGAATTACGCGAGATTTTTTTAGGAGATTGGCAAGGTAAAACGGTCGAGGACATCGTTAGGACACATCGCTTAGACTATGAATTATATACCGATTATCCTGCGCAATTCACAGCAACTCATACCGAAAGCTTCGGTGCGGTAACTGAACGAGCAATGTTTACGTTAAAAAAAATTGCAGAAAAATTCCCTGAGGACAATGTGTTAATTGTTTCCCATGCTGTAACTATTAAATGCACGGTTAACGCTATTTTAGGCAGAAGTATTAATCAGCTTTGGGCAGAGCCATTCATTCATGGTACAAGTGTAACGATTATTGAACGATCAGAGAATCAATGGCTCGTTAAAGATATCGGTAACATTCAACATTTAAAATAGGAGGCGTAACTATTGCCACTGATTTTCATTACAGGGGGAGTACGCAGTGGTAAATCCCACTTTGCTGAAAAAGCGGCTGTTACTCACTATCAAACAAAGTTCATGCAAGCACAAAGACTTATTTATATTGCTTCTGGTGTAGCGATGGACCGTGAGATGGAGAAGCGAATATTGCGTCATCAGGCAGATAGACAAGCTCAAAATATTGAATGGCTTACGATAGAAGCACCTTATGAAATCGCTGATCCATTGATAAGCCTGACCGATGGCGATGTCGTGTTATGGGACTGTGTCACGACATGGCTGACAAATGCTTTTTATGAAGGTTTTGACACGGGCACGCCATGTGTAGATCAACCAGGCTGTTTAGAGGAGAAGCTGCGTGTCTTAAAAAAAGCAGTAAAGACGTTACTTGAGAAGAGGGTGACGTTTTTTGTCGTCTCGAATGAATTGTTTGATGAGCCTCCATATACAAGCGAGGAAGTTGAATTATACCGACAAATGCTCGGGAATTTACATCAATGGTTCGTTTCTATAGCAGATGAGGCGTATGAAATAAATTATAGTATCGTAAAGAAATGGAAATAATGCAACGCACATTGAAAATAGAAAGAAGGAAGGCAAGACGATGAAAAATTTCTGGCATAGCCTACAACTTGCATTTCAATTTTTTACAGTTTTGCCGGTACATAAGGAAATTCCTTTAACCAAAGCAACCATTACAGGGATGTTCGCCTTTTTGCCGTGGATAGGGGCTCTTATGGGCACCGTAGTGGCAGCGGTGATATATGGTTTAACAGAATGGACGATGAGCAGTGAAGTTTTGCTTTCTTTTTTGGTTGTCGGACTATTCGCTTTATTTACTGGTGGTTTACATTTAGACGGATTTATTGATATGGGGGATGCTTATTTTTCGTATCGGGACCGGGAGAAGCGGCTTGAAATTTTAGATGATCCACGTGTCGGTGCATTTGGTGTGCTTTCGGTGCTATTTTTAGTGCTTAGTAAATTCGTCGTATTGCATGAACTATTCGTGCAGCATAAGTTAGCTCTTTGGATGCTGATTTTTATTCCTTTATTAACGCGTGTGGGCATGAGTTTTTATTTTATGTCGCTAAAGTGTTCAAAAGAAAAAGGGCTTGCTTATTTTTTTAAAACACATATTAAACCGAGTTTGCTTATATGCTTTATGCTTATCACACTAGTTGTGGCGTATACTAGCTTACTGTTTGTCATAGGCTTCTCCATTGTTCCGTTCGTGTTGATTGCTGTATTAGCGATTGCCTTTTTAGTCTTTCGACAATTTACAGTGCGCAACTTTGGTGGTATTTCAGGGGATTTACTCGGTGCTTCAATTGAAGGAATGGAGGTTGTGCTGTGGGTGACGTTGTTATTGTGCGCTTAATGAGACATGCACCAACAAAGGAAAATCTGGAAAAGCGTTATATCGGCTGGACAGATTCATCATTAGCAGATGTATCTTCGCTGACTATTGTAGATAAAGATGTCACAAAGGTGTATGGTAGCGATTTACGGCGCTGTAGAGAAACAGCTGCCCATTATTTTCCGAACGCAACTTACATGGCAGATAAGAGATTCCGAGAGTCGAACTTCGGTGAATTTGAAGGGCAAACATATGAGGAGTTAAAATCTGATCATCGTTATTGTGCATGGTTAGATGACCCGGTACAATCACCGCCTCCAAAAGGGGAAGGCTTTGATGCCTTTTGTGCGCGTGTTATGGAAGGGTTTACAGCGTTATCCAAAGATGAAGATGTTTATCATCTCGTCGTTCATGGTGGAGTCATTCGAGCACTGCTTGTTGCATTTGCACCAACTGAGCAACCATTTTGGACGTATCATACGCCGCATGATAAAATGTTCACTTTAACGTTTTCAAGAAAGGCTTGGGAGGAGGGAGCAAGATGCATGTCTTTATCGGAGGAGCTTATAGTGGAAAAACCGACTATGTCATGAATTTGCTTGCAGATCAAAAAGTTGAGCTAGTAGATGGCTATGTACCTGATGACATTCCTGCCAGTGATATACTTGTTATTAAAAACTTAGAAAAGTGGCTCGTGACACAAGATCTGGAGGATGATGAGGCCCTTGTCAAAACCATTTTGACAAGACTAAAGACTCTTGACGAAAATTGTGCACTGTATATAATTGTGACCGATATGGGACGTGGGGTTGTGCCGATGGAAAAACAGGCACGATTATTACGCGATACATGTGGGCGCTTGTACCAGGCGTTATTTGCTGAAGCGGAACATGTCGTACGCATTTGGTACGGTATCGGGGAACAAATTAAATGATCTAAGAATTTGTAAGGCTCTTTAGTGTGGATGTTTTTTCTAAGGTGTAAGTGACGGAAAGAACCATCAAATTCGTGGATAGAAAGGCCAAATTCGTGGATAGAGCGGTCAAAGTCGTGGATAGAAAGGCCAAATTCGTGGATAGGGCGGTCAAATTCGTGGATAGAAAGGCCAAATTCGTGGATAGAGCGGTCAAAGTCGTAGATAGAAAGGCCAAAATCGTGGATAGAGCGGTCAAAGTCGTGGATAGAAAGGCCAAAGTCGTGGATAGAGCGGTCAAATTCGTGGATAGGGCGGTCAAATTCGTGGATAGAACCGTCAAAATTGTGGATAGAACCATCAAAATTGTGTGTAGAACCGTCAAAGTGACGGATAGAAGACAGAGCGACGGATGGAAGAGCATGTATTTACGTTGATTGGAGTTAAGCTGGTGGCTCATCGGACGCCCCAGGGAAGCTTTGCTCTGTGCGAAAGCGAAGCGTCAGTAAAAAAGCGCCTAACCGGAACTGAAATCACCCCACGCTATGATAATAAAATAACGAAAAGAGGAAATGGAATGGATCGACAAAGGTTAATGAAATTGACACTCGTTGCGATGGTAGCGGCAATATGTGCAGTTGGTGCAGTGATTAAAATTCCAGCATTTATTGCAACTGCTGCGCTGGACTCTGCTCCCGCATTTTTGAGTGTTGTATTTTTATCTCCAGTATTGGCTGGGGTTGCAGGGGTAATTGGGCATTTTATTACAGCCTTAACTTCTGGCTTCCCACTAGGACCACTCCATATTATTATCGCAGTAGAAATGTTTATCGTTGTATGGATCTTCGGGATTATGCATAATAAAGGAATGCATTTCTGGAAATGGCCTGTGGCACTTATTTTAAATGGCGTTGTGGCACCATTACCGTTTTACTTTATCATTAGTCCGGCATTTTATTGGGCATCTCTTACGAGTCTTCCGCTGGCAACATTAATTAATTTAATCATCGTTGCAGTTGCAATGCCAATTTTATCTAAAGTATTTGTGCGTAAGGCAGGGCGATTACATTGAGAAATGCCATAAAAATAGGGGAGCTCATTGCTACGACAGATAATGCCGCAGCAATTGGTGAAAAACCACAAGATGTTGTGTCAGCCTCAGATCAACTAACGGCATACTTGACAGCACGTGTTACTTTTTTAGAGCAGCTTGCCGCAAATGCTTTACCAACACATGTCCTACTCGCTAATTTTTCAGGGGATGCGGCATGGTCTCGGTATGTAGCAGGCATTCAGCAAGTTTTTGATGAAGCTGGTCTTATTTGTCCGCAAATAGACGGTAGCACTGAGTCCAATATGCCAACTGTACAATCAGGTTTGTCTATAACGATGCTTGGAGAACAGCAGAAACGTACACTAACTAAGCATGAACAACTTATTTGGTATACATATGGACTGCCACTTGTAGGCAATGAAGTCCTTGCGCAGCCTGAGGATGTCGCACAGCTACAGCCTGTTTTTCAGGCATGGAAAGAGGACATCGTGCAGCAAGTTTGGCCAGTAGGATCAAAAGGTCTGCAAGCAGAATTTACCCGCCTTTTTGGCAATCAACAGGTCAAAAGTTCGCTAGATGTTGAGAAAACGGCTGGCCCATGTGCAGTCATTTTACTAGGAGTACATCCAGAAAAAGAGCAACTGGCACAAAATATTTTTCCTAGAAATTTTGAAAAACTACGTAAAACTGCATTGTAATAGGGCTTGCTTCGAGAAAAAGTAGCACTTAAAAAAATTCAAGGGGCAAAACGCCTATTGCAACAACAAACACAATATGTTAGATTTGTTTAGGAGTTAAAACACAATATATAGTATTTTGGACAAGAGGTACCAATATGGTTTAAAAGGGAATTCGGAAAAAGAGCATCTTAAGCCGAAGCTGTCCCCGCAACTGTAAGTGCTGACAAATGATGATGATGCCACTGTTAAAAATGGGAAGGCGATCATTTGGAGGAAGCATGAGCCAGGAGACCTGCCAATTTGTTCGAGACAACAACACATTCTTCGGGGATTGAGAAGTGGAGGCGAGAGATTTGTTCACTTCTTTGTGTGCATGTCCTTCATTTCCATTTCCGATTTTACAGCGATCACGCAACCGATAGAGGGTGCATGATCGCTTTTTGTGTTGTTGTAGAAAGAAAGGGAGAGTATGTGTATATGACAATTCAAATCGAACAGCAAATTGCTAAGTTAAAGAATAGTTACACGGAGGATGAACTTGAAAGTTTTGTAAGGTTATCGGATCGATGGCTACGAAAAAATGACAATGCCACATTTGAGGCATGGGCAGATGCGATGATTTTACAAACGCTTAGCCTAATTGATGAAGAGGAGCCATATTGGACATTTGTTGCAGCGCAAATTTATTTAGAAAAATTATATGACCAATTTGCAATGCGTCGCGGCGTTTCAGTGAAAGATGTTTATCAGGTATTCCCAGCACAATTAGCACGCTATACAGAGGCTGGTTTGTATCATGAAAGTTTAACAACAAAATATAGTGAGCAAGAGCTTCAGGAACTTGCTTCTTATTTAGAACAAAGTCGAGATGAGTTGTTTACATATATTGGCTTAAAAACATTGATGGACCGCTATGTTGTCCGTGATTATACGAAAACACCAGTGGAGCTACCTCAGGAACGTTGGATGGTCATTGCGATGACATTGATGCAGGATGAAACAGAAAATCGTTTACAAAAGGTGCGAGAGTCTTACTGGGCAATGAGCAATTTATATATGACAGTAGCCACTCCGACATTATCGAATGCAGGGAAAACACATGGACAGTTATCTAGCTGCTTTATCGATACAGTAGATGATAGTTTACAAAGCATTTACGACACAAATACAGATGTTGCAACCTTATCGAAATACGGTGGTGGCATTGGCGTTTATATGGGCAAAATTCGTAGCCGAGGCTCATCTATTAAAGGTTTTAAAGGGGCATCAAGTGGCGTATTACCTTGGATTAAACAGCTTAATAATACGGCAGTTTCAGTCGATCAGCTTGGTCAACGCCAAGGAGCTATTGCTGTTTATTTAGATGTTTGGCATAAGGACGTCTTTACGTTTTTAGATTTACGTTTAAACAATGGGGATGAGCGTTTACGTGCCCATGATATTTTCACAGGGCTATGCTTACCGGATTTATTTATGGAGACAGTTGAAGAGCGCGGGGAATGGCATTTATTTGACCCACATGAAGTACGAGAGGTTATGGGCTACTCACTAGAGGATTTCTATGATGAGAAAAAAGGTGACGGTTCCTTCCGTACAAAATATGCAGAATGTATCGCCAATCCTTTATTAAGCCGTGAAGTCGTACCAGCGATCGATATTATGAAGCGTATTATGCGCTCACAGCTTGAAACAGGCGTGCCGTTTATGTTCTATCGTGATGAAGTAAACCGCATGAATCCGAATAAACATGAAGGAATGGTTTACTCAAGTAATTTGTGTTAATAGTAGCACCTTCAATCAGAAATGGTTGTCGAAAACTCCGTTAAACGGGGAAAGTCACAATGTGATAACCTACCGTGCTAAATCTTTTGATTAAATTAGTTAATCAAAAGTAAAAGCCTAACGACTATCGAAAGCATAACTCATTGAAAAACATGAGTGAAGAAGCGAGTAGAGTACCCCTCAAGCGAGGCCCGTTATAGGGATAATTCATAAAGGGAAAAGCGGAGCATCCTTCAGGTAGAGCTGAGGATGATGATATAGTCTCCTCTGTATAGTGATATACAGCAGTTCATAAGAGAACGGATTAGGTCTAGCGAACCTAGTTGAAGAAAAGGACAGAAATTTTCCAAAACATGTCACCAACTGAATTTGAGTCTATTACTTTAGAAGATGATGTCATCGTTACACGTCGCAAGCCTGGAGACTTCGTAGTATGCAATTTATCATCCATTAATTTAGGTAGAGCTGTACCGGCTGGTGTTTTAGAGCGCTTGATTCCAATTCAAGTACGTATGTTAGATAATGTTATTGCTCTAAATACAATTCCAGTAAAACAGGCAGAGCGTACAAACTTGCGTTACCGTGGTATTGGACTTGGAACATTTGGCTGGCATCATTTATTAGCTTTAAAAGAAATTCAATGGGAGTCTGAGGATGCTGTAGAATTCGCGGACAAGCTATATGAGGAAATTGCGTATTTAACGATTCGTGCTTCCAACGATTTGGCAAGTGAAAAAGGAGCCTACCCATTATTTGAGGGCTCAGATTGGCATACTGGTGCTTATTTTGACAAACGTGGCTATGACAGTGATAAATGGAATGCATTACGTGCGGCAGTTGCTGAAAAAGGTATGCGCAACGGCTATGTGATGGCAGTTGCACCTAACTCATCGACATCCATTTTAGCAGGCAGTACGGCAACGATTGATCCTATTTTCCAAAAGAGTTATTCAGAGGAGAAGAAGGATTACAAAATACCAGTAACTGTACCAGATTTATCACCAGTGACGACTTGGTATTATAAATCTGCTTATTTCATCGATCAAAATTGGACAATCAAGCAAAATGCTGCACGAGCACGTCATATCGATCAGGGTATTTCGCTTAATTTATATGTTCAAAATACGATTAAGGCGAAGGATTTACTGGCACTGCATATGAATGCTTGGGCGAGCGGTGTAAAAACGACGTATTATGTGCGCTCGACATCTGTAGAATTGCTAGAATGTGAGTCTTGCGCTAGCTAGGGGGAAGTAAATAATGACAACAATTACTAAACGACAAATTATGGATAAAGAAGCACCGAACCGTTCAACAGGCATTGTGAACGGACGCTCTTCTAACATTTTAAACTGGGATGATGTGCGTTTTAGCTGGGCTTATCCAAAGTATAAAAAAATGCTAGGTAACTTCTGGACTCCATTTGAAATTAATATGAGCAATGATGTGAAGCAGTTTCCTGAGCTATCAGCAGTTGAGCAGGAATCCTTCTTAAAGATTATCGGTTTACTGGCGCTATTAGACAGTGTGCAAACTGATTTTGCGGGGAAAGTAGCAGATTATTTAACAGATTCAAGCTTAAATGCACTAATGATCATTTTAGCGCAGCAAGAGGTTATTCATAATCACTCGTATTCCTATGTGCTATCAAGTATTGTGAACAAAGATGAACAAGATCGTACGTTTGACTTTTGGCGTACGGAGCCAGTGTTAGAGCGACGTAATGATTTTATTATTAAGGGCTACCGTGCATTTTCAGAGGAGTCAACTGTTGACAATATGCTAGAGGCGATTATTTATGATGTGATTTTAGAAGGCTTATTCTTCTATTCTGGCTTTGCCTTCTTCTATCATCTAGCACGCAATCAAAAAATGGTGGCAACGTCAACGATGATTAATTATATTAACCGCGATGAACAGCTACATGTTGATTTATTTGTGAAAATTTATCAAGAGTTATTAGAGGAATATCCTGAATACGATACGCCAGAACGAGCAGCACGTGTGCAGGAAATCTTCCGTGAGGCTGTACAACTAGAAGTCGATTGGGCCAATGAAGTGATTGGCGATAAAATTGATGGCCTTGATGTGGAAGATGTCCATGATTATGTGCACTTCTATGCCAATGTTCGTTGTAATCAACTTGGCGTCGAGCGTCCATTTGAAGGCTATCGCAAAAATCCATTGAAGTGGGTTAAAGCTTACGAAGATGTTGATTTAGGGAAAACAGATTTCTTCGAGCAACGTTCTCGTCAATATGTGAAGGTTAATGTAGAAGATAACGGGTTTGATGATTTGTAATGCTCAATGAGGCTAGGGGAAAAGTGTATTTTTAAAGCAAAATTATAAAATTTCACATTAGAAAAGCGCGAGAAATCAAAGTTTATTAAATTGATTTTTCGCGCTTTTTAAATCGCTGATAAAGTTATAACAATCGCTGATAAACCATGAGTAATCGCTGATAAAGTTATAACAATCGCTGATAAACCATGAGTAATCGCTGATAAAGTTATAACAATCGCTGATAAACCATGAGTAATCGCTGATAAAGTTATAACAATCGCCGATAAACCAAGGGTAATCGCTGATAAACCTCCAACGACCGCTGATAAAGGTAATATAACAAGAAAAAGAAATAAGTTAAAATTATCGTACCAAACTATTTCTCACTAAAAATCGATCATTAAATGTGATCGGTACACCTTTCCCGTCCTTTTCGGCGTGAATGTGTAAATGTGGTTCGCTTGTATTTCCGGAGTTTCCTACTTTCCCAAGTATTTGGCCCGTCGTTACTTTGTCTCCTTTTGCCACCACTATGCTGCCTTTTTGCATATGAGCTAATAAAACGGTAGCATCATAGTTCTCGCAGGATAAGGCGACATGATTTCCCTCAGGATTTTCTGGATCAGCTTTAGGAGGAGGGAGATCAGGTAAATCATTTTGGATGTTGACTACTTTTCCGTTACAAGGACTATACAAATCATCTACGAATATTTGATACTTACCCAATTCTTCTGGATAAAGTCCACTTGCGCGGGTTCCAAGCGTATTTAATTTTAAAATGTCTAACGCGTATTTTTGACCTGGATGGTCTTGATGATAGTTCATTAACACCTGATTGCCACCCTGTCCGACATAATAGGTGCCATTCTTAAGTGGAAAAGATAACTCAATTCCTTTTTCAGCTACTGTATAGCTTTTTAAGACCAAAGCATTATACGTACCAAAAACCAAAATAAGGACAATATAAATACCAATTGAAAACTTTTGATTTAGTGTATATTTTATTGTAAACGGTAAATTCCTTACCCTTTTCCAAGAAAAAATGACAGTGACAATCAAGAGAACTAACCAAAGAAAGCGAACATAATATCCGACCCAACTCCAGTTTCCTGCTTGAAATAACCAAATAATTAGTGCTGCAGTTACCAATGAGTCCAACAACCATTCCAGTTTACTTTTAAAAGGAGCTTTCCATAGTGAAATAATAAAGCTCGCAGGTAATACGATTAGCAAACCAATGGAATAAAAGATTGGAAACACTATTTCTCATCCCCTTTTTGTTGCTTTATTGGAAGCTATAACATTATTGGTAATGTTTACTTCATTCTGATTTTCATTCTAACATAGTGATCACAGTTAAAGAACCTTTTCCCCAGAGTTCCAGAAGATGTGAAGAAGATAACAGGTTTGATGATTTGTAATAACTTTAGAGAAAAAAAGCCATGTAGCATAATTAGTGCTGACATGGCTTTTCTCAAGTTTATTCAAAAAAGTCTGATTGGAAAAATGGTGTAATGCCAGCTTCTCTTAAAAAGTATTTGTATTCGGTAGGGACCTCTAATAGTGATTTATTAGGAAGTAATACTTCATCCCTTAATCGTTGAACGAGTTGAGCATCTAATTCTGGAAACCATTTTTCGTAAGGTACTTTTCTTTCTTCTTCTATAGAAATTAAAAAATCAATAATATATTCAAACATCACAGGGAAGTCTTGTTTTATTTGATGATGATGAGCAACGATGGCTTCGATGTAATTGTTCAATTCATGAAACGGTTCATTAGGATCATATCCACCTAAATATTTTCGGTCGTGCTGTGGAATAAAGGTAGAACTACTGCGCGCATGCCAATTACCGAGCATCACTGTAAAAGCGGCAAGGGCACATCTTCGTGTTTCTAAATCTCGAACATTAAAATAATTAAAATATTCATCATACTCACAACCTCCACCAGTATGGAAACCTCCAAGACCAAAATTTTTAAGCCCCTCTGTTACTTTTTCTACGATAGATGTTGGAGTAGGCTGTAACGGCTGATTTATATCAAGCGCAATAATTTCATCGCTACTAGAATCTAATCGATGACCTAGATAAGTAATTGTTCGATAGTATTTTAATATATCTTGATTAGTTGTCGTATAAGCGATGTTGTCAATTAAGAAACCCATTGCTTCAGCGTGTTCTCCTACGTTATATAATGCCATGGCGTAAAATATTTTCATTTGTTCTTTTTTAGGGAATTTACGGAATGCTTCTTGGAAAAGTTTTTTCGCCTCTAAAAAAAGTTCGTGTGTTCGATAAATGCATCCTAATTTGACGTATGCGTCCTCCAGTTCTTCATCTGTTAAACCTAGTTCAATCGCCTGCTCATAAAATGGCATTGCCTTTGTTTCTTCAGCTAAAATATCAAAGCTTCGTGCACATTCATAATGGAGGGAAGGATTGAGTTGGTCGTTTGATAATAATGTCAAAAACATTTGTTTCGATTCTTGTAGTTTTCCTTGTCTTCGTAGCTGTAATGCTATATCTTTAGTGTTTTCCATGATTCTGCCTCTTCTCTGCTTGATATAATTATTATTCTGGAAAAAAAGGATAAAACCTCCTTTTGATTTAAGTATAAATTATCAACCGGGCTCTAAAAAATAGTAGGAGACACAAAAAAATAATTGCCATTTGATAGTTTTCTTCAAAAATATTTAGAAGAAATGTGATATACAAAGAGCGGAGAGGAGAAAATTCCAGCTGATCAAAAAGGAAAGCTACTCGATATTGCCCAGGAAATTTTAGAAAATTCGGATATCTGGAGAAGGCTACATCTATACATAAACAGAGGTTGATATTCAAAAAGGCCAACAGCATTTGATGCAGGGACGCACAAGCTTTGTCATTGCTCACCGCTTAAAAACAATCGAAAATGCCGACTAAATTCTTGTTATTCAATAGGGGAAATTGTTGAGCAGGGGGAATCACTATGCAAAAACAAGGAATTTATAGTAATCTACAGCAAAAAGTTTTGAACTCTTCATCCTTTACATAATAACAAAAAGAAAAACTCCATTTGGAAAAAGTCAAATGGAGTTTCTTTTATAACGAGCTATGATGCCCTCTAGGACCCGATAGCACAAGTGTATAACTTAACAATTTTAGCTTTATTTCAAGAATACTGTCCAATTTTAAGATCGTTCTTTCCTCATCTAGTGATTTAAAGCAAATTGAATAATCCTTCTGGAACTAAGCTTAATTTATTTTTGGAAAAATCGCTAATTGGCTTCCAAAGCAATTTGAAGGTTGCACCATTATCTTCATGTCCAAAAAAAGAAGGTTTTTCATAAAAAGACTTTTCAACAAATTCAGCATCATAAACAAAAACTACTTCGTGTCCAAGGTCACCATTATATGTAAATATGTTTTCAAGTGTACCTAAATAGTTTAAGTTATTTATATTTGCCCCGATTTCTTCAAGTACTTCTCTCTTTATTGCTTTAGAACTTGTCTCCCCGTATTCAATTCCTCCGCCAATTGGTCGATAGTAATGATCTCTCTTTACTTCATCAAAACCTTCTGCGACAAGTATTGAATCGCCTTTCCTAAATATACAAATAGCAATTGCTCGAATTTGCCCTTTTCTCATCCTCTACCTCCATTCTCTTCTTCAAAACCCTGCTCCGCTAGATTCATATGTTGTTCTGTGAATCTGTTTTACTTTATTATAACAATTAAATAAATGGTATATAACTTAACCTGTGCCGTTAGTGAAATAAGAAATTATATTAGCATAAAAGGTAATTGGATTTCTTATCGAACTTTGTTTTAAAGCCACGTTTGTATTAGCAATTGTGGTAAACTTCTGTAAATGTTATGATGCACTAATATTTAGAAGGTGAGGTATAAACATGTACGAATTAAAAACGAAAGAGACGGATGAGAGTGTTATTGAATTTATTGAAAACGTCGATCATCCTAAGAAACGTGAAGATGCTTACCAACTATTGGATATTTTTACTGAAGTAACAGGATATGAAGCTAAAATGTGGGGGCCTAGTATTATCGGATTTGGTAGCTATCATTACAAATATGAATCTGGACATGAAGGCGATGCACCTCTAGTTGGATTTTCTCCTCGAAAGGCTAAAATCAGTTTATATTTTGCCCCAGGTGACAGTGAGCGAGAACAATTATTAAAAGAGTTTGGCAAACATACAACGGGAAAAGCTTGTGTTTATATAAATAAGCTAGCGGATATTGATGTGGAAGTATTAAAGTCGCTCATTAAACAATCTGTAGCCTTTTTACAAAAAACCTATCCCCAACTATAATTCTTTTTGGGTCAAAGGCTGTCTAAGTGGTGTGAAAACTTTAGGCAGCTTTTTGATTTTCTTGAAAAAATTAATTAGAAATTTATTTTTAACGTGTATCCTTTCAAGTATCAACTGAGAGGAGAGTTATATGAAGAAAATATTTAAGAAAATAGGAATCTACTTTTTTGCGTTTATGTTATTTGGGCTTAGTGTGATATTTATCTATCATCAATACGAGCTAAGTAAGGAATCTGACGTTTTGGAAAATAAAGGAACAATTGTTGAGGTAGATCATAATAAAATGAATGTTTATACTGAGGGCGATGGCGAGGACACTTATGTATTTATGGCAGGCTCAGGAATTGCGGCACCTATTTATGAAATGAAAGGACTTTACAGTAAGTTTTCGCAAGAGCATAAGATTGCTGTTGCTGAAAGAGCTGGATATGGATATAGTGATGTTTCTAACGACGAACGCAATATTGATACAATTTTAGCTCAGACAAGAGAAGCGCTCCTGCAAAGTGGCAATAAGCCTCCTTATATTCTAGTACCACATTCTATCTCGGGGGTTGAAGCTATTTATTGGGCACAAAAATACCCTGAAGAAATTAAAGGGATTATTGCACTTGATATCAGTTTGCCAAGTCAATATATAGAGCATAAAATAGGAGTGGTCGAAAAAGCGACTGTTGGAGGAATAAATCTGTTGACCGAAATGGGTTTACACCGACTAGCCCCTTCGAAAGTGTATAATCAAGAAGTCATCAAGCAAACTTTTTTAACGGAAGAAGAAAAAGAAATATATAAAGCACTGTCCTTTAAACAATTTTTGAATGATGATATGAAAAATGAGCTACTACATGTATACGATAATAGTGTGAAATCAGAGGAGCTTCCAAAACCAAAAGATACACCTATTTTATTGATTGATGCCATTGCTGAACAAAATAAAGATTCCAAATATACGAAGTACCATCGCCAGAAATATGCTGAATTTGCCGAGCGAATACATATATCGGATGTGAAGGAATTAAGTGGTACTCATAGCATTTATTTATATAAACCCAATGAGATTTATCAACTGGCGATGGAATTTATGAACAAAGTTGATAACAAAGAAAGGCCGATGGAATGAAAGGATTTACGATATTAATAGTAGAAGACGATCTAATGATTGGCGATTTGATGCAAAAAATACTACAGCGTGAAGGTTACGATGTTGTGTGGAAAACAGATGGACAAGAAATTATGAGCATTATTCATCAAATCGATTTAGTGATTATGGACATTATGCTCCCAGGGGAAGATGGCTATCAGCTGACAAAGAATATTAAAAGCTTAGGTTTAAATATCCCCATTATTTTTCTATCAGCTCGCAATGATATCGACAGCAAGCTTCAAGGGTTAACGGTTGGGGAAGATTATATGACAAAGCCATTTGATCCGAGAGAGCTACTTTTACGAATGCAGAAAATGCTCGAGCAGCAATATGGGACATTTACGCAAATACAGCATTTATTGATTGATATAGAGCTTCGTAAAGTTTTTAAACATACTATTCATGATGAAATTGCATTGACAGCGATTGAACGCAAAATCTTCTTCTATTTATTTGACAACAGGGACAGAGTTTTAACAAAGGATCACTTTTTTGACTATTTATGGCCACTTGAGGATCGAAATCATAATATTATCAATGTCCACATCAAAAAGATTAGAACAAAAATGGATGATCCTTCAGGCAACATCCTTCAAAATATTTACGGAGAAGGGTATCGATTAAATACCTACATAAAAAAATGACGTTAAAAACAAAATATCGATTGTTATTATTTTCAGCGATTGTCAGTGTTCCAATCGTGTTGTTGGGAATAAGTGTGTCAATGTCCATTATTTATGAGTTTGCCTTTAAAACTCGTAATAAAGGCACGCCATTCCATGAATCTTTTGCCTACCCAACTATGCTAATTGTGTTTTTTCTATCATTATGTTTGCTAGCGTTTTTATTTTCGAAATCAATCAATTCATTACTTTCTAAAATAAATATGTTAAACAAAGCCATTCGTGACTTAGCAAGTAATGAAAAAACACCAAATACATTAAAGGTTGACAATGAGGATGAAATTGGACAGCTCATTCAGTCAGTTAATATGCTAATTGAGCGAACTACCTATCGGGAATTAGAGCTTAAGCAACAACAGGAGCTGCAAAAAGAGCTTCTACAAAAGCTAAGACACGACATTAATACACCGCTCACAGCGATCCGTTTACAATTATTTTATCTAGAAGATCACTATAAGGAACAACCGAAATTAGTAGAGTCCTTAAACGAGCAAATTCAATATATTGCTAGCTTAACGAATGAATTTAATTTGCAGTCCTTAGATACAATTGAAAATTCGTATGTTGTGAATGAAGAAATCCAACTCGCTGTATTGTTAGAAACGATGATAAAAAAGTGGAGCTATTTATATAGAATACATGACATCGAACTAATTTTTCATGCCGACGATAGTCATTTAATATGGACGAGCAATGAGCTATGGCTACAACGTTTATTCGATAATGTGTTTCAAAACACAATGAAACATTCAAAAGCTACAAAACTTGAGGTAACGATTAAAGAGGGCAAGGTTTATATGACTGATAATGGTATTGGTTTTGATCAGACTCATGTAGGCGAAGGTCTAGGCTTAAAAATTATTGACGATATAACAAGAATATTGAATATCACCTATACGTTACAATCAACTGGTGAAGGGACTTTTTATTTTTTTTCTTACGCTGAATATCGATAAATATTGAAAAGTGGGTGATAAATTCTAAAATTGTTCCGATAAATCTGTAAATCATTCCGATAAATTTAAAAATTAGGGCGATAAATCTAAAAATAGTTCCGATAAATTGAGATAGACCCTATTGAACGAACTAACTTCGTTCAATAGGGTCTTCAAGCAATGATTCAATGACATGTTTTAATTGAAAGATGGAAGATTGTTTACTGTCGCTCTTTTTGTAAATAAAGACAGTTTCTATTATGTTGTGGAGCTGCTGTAAATTGTAGTAGTGAATGTTCGTATAGTTATATAAATTGATTAGTTTTGTATTTAATACAGCAATCGAATTGTCTATTTGGAGGAAATCAAGAATGCTACTCACCGATTTTATTTCTTTCGTCGTAAATGGAACTTGATGCTTTTTTAGCCATTCTGACATCGCGCGTGAATACATACATCCTTTACTTAGTACAAGTAGTGTAACGGGTGAACGTTCCTCAAAATTAATGATATGTGTATTATTCGATATGACTTCAAATGTTTCGGATGCAATCATGTCATAATTTAAGTCAGGATAATGTTTAATAGGGTTACTTGTTAATGCACAATCCATTTCGGCATTGTGTACTTTTTCATTTAAGGAAGTACTAGATTCTACTGTGAAATCGACATCTAAAGGTATATTATTTGTTTGTAACGTATGCATAATGGATGCGCCATAAATTTTGATTGTTGTATGTGATGTGCCAAAGCTAATTTTAGTGATCATTTGTTCGGCCCCGATTGCTTGTAAAAATTCATCGTATTCCTCTGTCATAAGCTTTAAAAAGTTTAAATATTGTGTGCCTACATCCGTAATTTTTAATCCTTGCGGTGTCCGTTTAAAAACTTCCTGACCAATTTCAGACTCCATTTTTTTCACTTTAGACGTTAAGGCAGATTGGGTATAATTAGTCATTTCTGCGGATTTACTAAGATTTTGCCTCTCCAAAATCTCGATTTTCAATGCTATTTCTTCTATATTCATGTTGTATTTCACACACCTATTAAATTTTTTGATAGCCGCTATCATTTTCCTCCATTTTACGCATTCCTTGGGCAAGCGTAAACTCTAGATATATAAAGTTATACTGCACAAATGAATCAGTGTAACGGCATTGGAGGATTTTTTATGAATACATATTATAAATGGATCATCGTTTTAGTAGCTACGCTTTCGCAAACTGCCGCAACTTTTGTAACGTACGGCATGGGACCAATTGCTACATTTTATCAAACTGAATGGAATTTATCATCGTTCCAAGCAGGATTTATCGTTTCTGCTGTCAATATTGGGCCGCTATTTTCCATGATTGTGTTCGGCTATTTCATGGATAAGAAAGGGGAAAAACAAATCATCGGATGGGGCTCTATTTTACTAGGATTCTCAGCTTTACTGCTCATGTTGGCAAATAACTATACGGTGTTACTATTTTTATTAATAGTCGTAGGAATATGGTACGGAAGTGCGCAAACAGGGGGCAGCGCGGCCATCGTGAAATGGTTTCCAGATAAACATCGAGGGCTGGCGATTGGCATTCGACAAACAGGCATTCCGATTGGCGGCGCTTTAGCATCAGTCATCCTCACATATATGTACCATCATTATAACCTGACATCGGTGCATCTTGTACAAGGTTTGGTTGCGATTGCAGGTGGATTAATTTTTTTACTTATTTATCAAGAACCTAAAAATCATATCGCAACGGCGGCAGCATCGGTAACCTTTAAAGAAAAGATGAGTGCCATTAAAAATAACAAAGATTTATACCCGATTTATATTGTAGGTATCGTCATGATGACCTTGCAAATGATACTTGTTGCCCATTTTATGAGTTATTTACATCAAGAGGGTAATTATTCATTGACGGAGGCTGGGCAGTATTTAAGCCTTGTATTATTAGGAGGTATGATTGGAAGGGTAGCTATTGCCTGGATTAGTGATCAATTTTTTGCACAAAAACGGGAGCATTTATTAATCATGGTAATGGCTAGTGCAGTTATTTTCACAGTTCTATTGCCTTTTATATTGCAGGAGAAAAATTTAATGCCACTATTTTGCTTTGTATTAGGCTTTGTAGCGCTTGGTTGGTATTCATTGTATATTGCTTGTGTGACAGAGCGTTCAAATCCCCATTATGTTGGTCTAACCGTAAGTGCAGCCTTGACGTTGAATCAATTATTTATTGTTATTGCGCCTTCGTTATTTGGACTCATGGTAACAGTTTTTTCAAGCTATCAATTGGCGCTGGATATAGTTGCGATTTTCATAGCGCTAGGTGCAGTTAATTTATATAGATCTTTGAAAAGGCTTGAATTCAATAATCGGAGAAATGCGATATGAATAAAGAAAAAAGTTCCATTTGGATTGATGCAAATATTGCTACAGTTTGGCAAGTAATTACGGATGAAGGGCAGCTGTCACAATGGTAGGCGCCAGGTTCAACATGGAAGATCCCTAAATTAGAAGCTGGTGAAAAAATAACTTTCACGTTAATGCCGAATGCACATAATCAGCTCTCCGAAAAATTATCGATGATGTAACGATACAAGAAGTCCTTCCGAAGCGGGAGTTTCCGTTTTACTTAGAAGTGCCATAAACATTAATTGCTATTGTCCTGAAGGGGCCACTGTCACCTTTAATATGAGCGGCTATGAGGCTTCTCTTACTAATTTGAAGGCGTGATATACTTACAATTTAAAAATGAACCCTGTATGAAGGCAAAAGTGCCACAATGCAGGGTTCATTTTTGCGTGATCGTTACATATCGTTAAATGAGTCCTTACTACGTCTTAGGTCTTAGATGAATTTAATTCGGAGGGGCGTTTTTATAAATTGGTATTTTGATACAATCATGTTAGTGGTATATTATACAGCAGGAGGAATTATATTGAAAAAATTTATCGGTTTTGGATTATTAATAAGTGCTTCATTACTTGCTTTATCAGGATGTAACTCTGTCATTCCAGGCAAAACTAAAGATGAAACGATCTTAGTTGAAAAGGATGATGCAGAGAAGTTAGATGTTGAATTACAATTCGGTGTTGGAGATATGACAGTTAAAAAAGGCGCTAAAGATTGGGTTGAGGGTACTGCTCAATATAATATTAATAAACTGGCACCAAGAGTTGACTATGACTTACGCGGCAAGACTGGAGAAGTAGTGATTGATCATAAAGGTTCTACTAATGTAGGTTTAGGAAAAATAAAAAATACATGGGATATCCAACTGAATGAAGATATTCCAATGGATCTCTACGTTGAAACAGGTGCCTCAGAAGCAGAACTTGATTTACAAGGTCTGCAATTGGAAAAATTAGATATTGAAACAGGAGTTGGCGATCTCACTGTAAATTTAGGCGGAGATTGGAAAAAAAGCTTCAAAGCGAACATTGAAACAGGTGTTGGTGAAACTACTGTCGTTCTACCATCGAAGGTTGGGGTAAAGCTGACGACAGAAGAGGGCATCGGCTCTTCCAATATAGAAGATTTTATCTCAAAAGGGAATGGCGTTTATGTCAATGAAGCATATGAAAATGCGGATGTAGTGCTTGAGGTGCACTCTGAAATCGGTGTAGGCGACATTACTTTTAAATTGGATAAATAATGAAAAGTTTAGTAGGCTACTTTGGATGAAGTAGTCTGCTTTTTTTGTTCTACATACAATCTCCTGTGGGAAAAGTCGAGGATACTTGGCAGTCGGTCGGCGGAAGGTTTCTGGAAGCTTAATACATCTTGCCCGGAGAACTAGAAGCGATGGATGGAAGCGGCGAAGCGGCGGATAGAGGAGTGGAAGTGACGGATAGAAGAGCCAAGGCGACGGATAAAAGCGAAAGTGGCGGATAGAAGAGTCAAAGTCGTGGATAGAAGAGTGGAAATCGTGGATAGAAGAGCCAAAGTCGTGGATAGAAGAGCGAAAGTGGCGGATAGAAGAGCCAAAGTCGCGGATAGAAAGTCAAAGCGACGGATAGAAGAGCCAAAGTGACGGATAGAAGAGCTGAAGCGACGGTAGAAGAGTCGAAGTGACGGATAGAAGATGCAAAGCGACGGATAGAAGAGCCAAGGCGACGGATAAAAGCGAAAGTGGCGGATAGAAGAGTCAAAGTCGTGGATAGAAGAGTCGAAGTGACGGATAGAAGCGCCAAAGAACCGAGCAGCTAGGGAAACTTTATATTGCGTCTCATTTCAACATTTGATATAGAGCCATTTTATTCTATTAGAAAAAGAATTTTTTAAAAGTGAAACCTTTTGATAGGGTTAATTACTCTAAGTATTGAAAGGAGGAAACAGCATGGAACATAATATTTCAATCGTCAAACAGGCTATTGCAGGGAATAAGGAAGCGTTTGAGCAGCTACTCATTTTAGAGGAAGAAAAACTATTTTATACTGCGCTTTCTTATGTTGGCCAAAAAGAGGACGCACTGGATGCGATTCAAGAGGCAGCGTGTAAAGCCTATTTAACCGTTCATCAGCTAAAGCACCCGGAATTTTTTTCCACGTGGCTGTTTCGTATTTTAATTAATGAGTGCTACCAATTACTTAAAAAAGGGCAAAAAATTATTCCTTATGAAGAAAGTGAATTATTAAATCGTTTACAACATGAAGAAAATGTCAGTGCGAATCCCATTGATTTATCGGATGCTATACAGCATTTGAATCATTCTCAACAAATGGCCATTATTTTATTTTATTATCACGATTTACCGATTAAAGAAATTTCGGAAGTAATGGAGAAGCCGGTAAGCACTATTAAAACGTATTTGCATCGTGGTAAAAAACAGTTGAAGCGAGAATTAGAAAGGAGTGCAACGTTCAATGAAAAAGTCATTTAATGAAAACGGACCCCTTCCAGAATTCCCAAGAGATGAGGTACGAGCATCGATTACAAAAGGAATACAACAAGCAGAGGAGCAAACGAAAATGAGTCAAACACCTATCCAAATTAAAAGAAAAAGTAAACGTAAACCATTATTATATGTAGCAAGTACGGCAGCCGCATTTAGTATTATGATTGGTTCTGCAGCCTATGTATCACCAACGTTCGCAAGTACTTTATCACAGCTACCGATTGTCGGGTCGGTATTTAGTAACTCTGGCTTACTTGGGCTAAAACAAGCAAGCGAACAAGGGTTAACGAGCACTATTGGAGAAAAGCAGACAATTAACGGTATTTCCGTAACAGTAGATGAAGTACTTTATGATGAATCTAATATTACTGTAGGCATTACAATTGATTCTGAAAAGGAATTAAGTAATGAATACTTTGGTGCAGGGTTTGATTGCACTATAAATGGTAAAAATCCTGAGGCGAGTTCTGGTTCCTATGGTGAAAAAGTTTTAAGTCCGACAGTTCGTACTGGTATCGCGACATTTGATGTGAAGGACGACATGCCAGATTCCTTTGACATGGGCTTAGTGCTGGAAGGTAAAGGAGGGGAAAAATGGGAATTTACAGCGCCGGTTAAAAAAATTACGGATATTGTTTATGTTCCTGTCAACCATCAACAACAGGCAGATGGCATTCAACTAGATGTTTCAAAAATTTCATTGAGTCCTACAGGTGTATCACTGGACTATAAAGCGACTGAAAAAGGAACAATTGATAATGCACAAATAGGCGCATCGTTTATAGAATTCCGTATCACGGATGAACATGGCAAAGAAATCACTTCACATTCAGGTGGCGGAGAAGGTCATTTCAATGATGGTCTATGGAATTTTAGTAGCACAAAATCCTTTGACCCGATTTCGAAAGATGTTCAAAAATTAATTATTATACCGTATTTAATGCTTCCTTCAGGTGGTGGTGGCGTTCAAATTGATAATGCTGGGGTAGAAACGAAAATTCCTTTCGATAAATCATCCCTTAAAGAAGTGAAATTCCAGCCTTTCACAGTAGAAATCCCTTCACAACAAAAATAATGAAAAAAGCGTCAAATGCAAACTTTGTATTTGGCGCTTATTTTATGGTAGTTTTAAGAAAGCATGAGTTTTGAAGGAGCGAATAGATTGAAAATTTATACATACAAACAATCAGCGGCGATTGAGTCAACAGAGGCTGTAGCAGTTTTAAATGAAGCGGGGGAAGTGTCGTCTACGGTTCAACGCGTTTATTCTAATGGATTGAAAAAAGCGTTTGACCGCACTATGGACTATCGTTATTTTGTGCGTTTCGATGTCAGTGATGTCGCTGGTCAGCCTCTTTTCACTTGTAAAAAGGTGTCACGTCGTGGCCGAGTGCATTTCAAAGGCAAGGATTTCATCACAGGGAAGGACTATATGATTGCTTATGATGGCTGGCAAATTATGATCCCTGATTTAATCATTACAGATGGCGAGCAAAAAATTAATCTGAACAAAGAGATGGAAGACTGGTCCGTATTTTCTCTAGAGGATCAACCAATTGCACGTTGGCAGGCTATTTTTTGTGAGACTCATTTTGAAATTACTCTGCAAATTGAAGACAATAGCCCGATACAGCATGAAGCCTTTTTTATTGCGATTGGACAGGCAGTGTTGTTTGTTGGCGCGTGAAATGTCGATAAATTTGAAAAAGTAGGAGATAAACTGAAAAAGTTAGGTGATAAATCTTTGTAATAAAGTATGGAGCAAATCTAAAGTGCATGTTTTGAAAAAAATAATCAAAACATGCTCTTATTTAATGTGGCAGATCAGGTCATTTCGATTTGAAGCGCCAATAGCTGCTCCAATGCTTCTTTTAATGGCGGTTGTGCCTTTTGGGCTACTGCTTCAAGTTTCTCCATGCTTCCAAAAATCCGGCGCAATACCATTTCGTATTCATAAATTTCTTTGCCTTTCAGCGCCTCGACAAGCTCAGGACTGTCGATGGTTAGATTTTTGACCAACGTGCCTTCATCAATCCCTCCTAGCAAAATGGATACAATTACTGGCATAAGCTCTATCTTTACGCCATGTGCCTCAATAAACGTCTCCGCATAGCTATCCTGCGCTGACTGATGCTCTGTATCTACGAGTTCCATATAGCGACAGACTAGTGGAAAATAATCTTCGCTGTATAAGCCAAGGCCCATTGCTGCATAAGTGCCTGGCATGACCGATTCCTCGCTCGGCTCTACATCCTCGTACCATGCGAACTCTTCCATAGCTGTATCCACATATTCTGCAAGCTTCGGGAACAAAGCAGGGTAGCTAAGCGCATTGGCGAAAAACTGATGTAGCTCGGACTTCGCCAGTTCCTTCAAAGGAAGGAAGTTCTTTTGGCTACTCTTTAACTTCAGCTGATAACTTTTAGGGAACGCTTGTTTCAAAAGATTGATAATATAATCCAACGCTTCTTTATAAGCAAGTTCTTCTTCGGAAAGAATGCAGATTTCTATCGTTTGTGTAATATCGTTGTTTCTGCCTTCTATCAGCTCTCCTCGATATGTATGAGCAAATTTACCGCTACCATTTTTCAAATAATCTGCAGCTTCCTTAGACCCCAATTGTACAGCAAGTTCCATATATTTCTGTGGGATATCCGTCTCTGTAAATCCAATTTGCAATGCCGCATAAAGAAAGAAATCCATTTCTCTAGTATCTACGGAAGGATGATCCTCTTTCAAAGTCCAGGTCATATCATAATCACCGGATCGGGTAAAATGCTGCAGTAAAAAGTAATCATTCACCCATTTTTTTAACGCCAAAGTATAACGACTAATCAAACCGTTTTTGAGCTCTTGATTAGTATTCAGCTTGTCGGAGAGACGACGAATCAACGGATCAATTACTACCACTTCCTGTTTCATTAGATCAGAATTGACCAAATGATAGGCGAAAAAGAAAACGTCTTTCTCATCAGGTAATACGGGCGAATCAGAAAGAATCCTCGTCTGAATAAAATGATCCAGCGTGTTTTGGAGTTGGTTCAACTTGGGCTCATTCAACAGCTGTTTGTTAAGGGTTAATTTCGACCTCTCCCACTCAAACTCAAATACAACTTCAAGTTTGTAATCAAAGAAACGAGATCCTAGTTCCTCCGAGCGGAATAGGTCATCCACAAGCCCGCACAAGGCAGGGAAGAACTCATCTATCAGAAGTTCATCGGTCAACTCCATGATGTAAGCATCTGCTCCGAATTTATTCGAGCTGGATAATGATAATTTGGAGAAATCTATTTGAAATTTACCTTTAGACCAAGTAAACTTGCCTTTTCTCCATGCCACTCTGAGGTAGTTATGAACTCCAGCTTGTAACGTTCTTTGATTCTCAAACTCATTGATTCTTTTGCTTTCTTGTTCGTAAATTGTAGTGATTTCTTTCCATACCTTATTTAGCAAAGCTTCTGCTGCCTGATTCAACGATCCTCCTCCTAATATAGTGTTGTAGTTAATATAAGTAAAAGCTGTAATGTTTCTACTTGATATATTTTACACTAAAAGCGAACATCTTAAATGCTTGTTCATCTCCGTTTTGTGCTAACTCTACTAATAATACTTGCTTTGTAGTAATGAAAATCGCCTCCTTCCGACTATTAGACTTGGCAAATCGTCATTTCGATTCAATTATTTTTATTTTATTGGAATTTAATGCTTAAACCCTAATTTATGGTGATTAATCAATTTACTGCTATAATAGTATAAATTGATTTTCAAATGGAGGTAAGTAATATCTGGGGATTTAAAGAATATTATTAGCTGTTGCTTTCATTATGTTGAATTTCGAATGGTATTTTATTTCAATAATAAAGAGCAATCGATTGAAGTGAATTTTCATTGAATCCCTTTGAGGAACAAATTAAAAGTATCGGTCTCATTAGCACTCAAAATGGGAAGAAAAAGAGATTTATGACTAGTAGATTTGCAAAAAAAGATATAAGTAAGAGTGATGAAAAGGATTAGTTATACAAGCTATAAAAGAGGAACGACATTTCTTTTAACGATTGATCAAGCTGGAGAATTTCTCTTCTTTCCAGGTAGCAAAATAAAAACAGCGGGAAAAATTTCAAGAAAATGAATAGTGCTTTACATCGAGAAGGGAAGAGAGACATGAAAAAAAAGCCGATTTTTGTGGAGATAGAGATAAATGCTCCCATCGACGAGGCGTGGACCTATACACAAAATCCAAAGCTGCATGAGCAGTGGGATTTACGTTTTACCTCTATTACATATTTAGAAAAAAATTCGCCGGATGAGCCACAACGATTTACCTATGAAACAAAGGTAATGCCAGGCTTGAAGGTGAGTGGCTGGGGTGAGAGTAAAGGGGAGCATCATAAAGAAGATGGCAGCAGAACATCCTCGTTACATTTTGGGACACCTCAAAAAATATCACCAATTGCAGAAGGGAAAGGATATTGGCAGTATATTCCTCATGATAAGGGACTCACATTTTTAACACAGTATGACTATGATGTTCGCTATGGAAAATTAGGAAAGTTATTTGATAGAGTGTTTCGTCCAATAATGGGCTGGGCAACAGCTCTTAGCTTTGATGTCTTAAAAAGATGGCTTGAAAAGGGAGAAAATCCTTCTTCTCAGTATCGTCGCTTCTTTTTAACATTTCTAATCAGTGTGCTTTTTTGTTTTGTGTGGTTGTACCATGGCCTTGTGCCGAAAATCATTATGCAGCATCCTACTGAGGTGATGATGATTGAGGAATTATTAGGTGGAGAGAACAGCAAGGTAAGTCAAATTGTTAGAGGGGTTGGCATTGCAGAGATCATCTTTGCACTTTTTTGGCTGTTACCTCGAGGGAAGCGCTTCATGTTTGGAGCTCAAATTTTACTATTTCCGCTTCTAACATTAGGGGCCATTTTAGCAGATAAAACGATTGCCACTGCTCCGTTCAATCCGGTGACATTCAATCTGGCTTTATGGGTATTGTCCATTATTGGGTTTGTACTTTGTAAAGATATACCGAGTGCAAAAAGCTGTAAGCGAAAGCGAGGAGGAACATCATGACGATTTATCAAACTTTATTAGGTGAGGATTTTTCTCGACTTCATCCAATGCTGCAAAAGCGTTATGCATTACCTGTAGAACAGCCTTTTTATGCTATTGGTGTAATGCATAAAATTGAGTCTGGTGCAAAGTGGCTGCGTCCCTTTTATGCGATGGCGACTAAAACTAGATTTTTGTTTCCTGAATCTGGTGAAGATGTGCCGTTTACAATTTGTAATACTTGTCGAGCATTGCCAAGCGGGGAACTAGAAGTATTGTGGGAGCGTACTTTCTATTTTTCTAACAAAACAAGACATTTTGATGCGAGGATGACGATTGATCCAGTTCAAAAAATAGTTAAGGATTACCTTGGCTCCCCAGCTCTTTTTTATTCGGATTTGCATTTTGCGGTGACACGTGAGGGGAGACTGGTCATTCGTTCTGGAGTTCAACGATTTGTAATGCCCCAAATAGAATGTTCGATACCAAAAATGTTGGAGGGACGTGTTGTTGTTGAGGAAGGATTTGATGAGATAAGGAATGTCTTTACGATTCATGTGTCCATTCATAATCCGTTGATAGGGAGGCTGATGATGTATGCTGGTGAATTTACGCAGCAATCTATGTAGCCCTGTCCCACTATTCGGGCTTGTGCTGTCGGTCGTTTGTTATTTCTTTAGCCCGCAGCCTGAATATATGATGCTACTGACAGTTGCACAGCTTATTTTTGTGCCTACAATGGTGAAAATGGTTATAGACTTTAACAAAGTCGGCGATGCCATTGTTGTTGTGATGATGGTTACTATTACGATGCTCCACTGGTGGTCTGAAGGTTGGATAGCAATTATTCTTGCACTTATTTATGTTGTTTATACGGCGTTTATAGCTTTACAAGGTGTGAAGCGGTTTTTACAGCGAGGCTTTACAAACATGGCTGAGATTTCGATTGATGTTGGGCTTATTTACATATTTATTGGGGGACTTTGGTTTTTTGCTTTTATTGCCAACATTGATACAGGTTTTTCATCATTGATAACGTGGTTAACAGCTATTCACTTTCATTACTCGGCTTGTTTATTAGCGATATCGATCGGTCTTTTTGGGCGAATACATAAGAGTAGATGGTACAATGCGGTCGTTGTTATTTTATTGACAGGCCCGCTTCTTGTTGCACTCGGAATAACGTTCTCTACAATGCTAGAAATTGTTTCAGTGACACTTTATATTGTTGCTATTTACAGCTTATTTTTCCTAGCTCTAAAAACGAAACTCCCTCGTGGTCAAGGTTTGCTTTTACGAATTTCCTATGGGTCTCTATGTATCACAATATTATGGTCGTTCATGTATGCATTTGGTCATGTTATAGGGAATGCCTATGTAGGAATACCAGAAATGCTAAAGTTTCATGGGGTCATAAATGGTGTTTTCTTCGGTAGTATGGGGGTACTAGCTTGGGCAATCCTTATTCCAGAATCGAAACATCAACCATTTCATTTTCCAGTTAGCCAAATTCGGGGGAAATTAAGAGAACGAAAAGATCCGCATCCTGGTTTAGTTGATGCGCTTAGTGACTTTGTTGAAACGGCAAAGCTGCCTCATGTGATCCCACATTTTTATGAAGAAACAAATCAGTATCGTTTGCAGGCATCTGTAAAGTGGAAACTATGGTTTAAACCGTTTGCTTTGATTTATCAAGGCTTAAGTCGTTTCATGCAACAACTGAATTTGCCCTTTTCTAGTAAGCGAATCGAGATGACAGGTATGATTGTTAAAGTAGATGAGCAGCAAGATGGGCGACTAGCTCCACGTGCATGGATTCGGAAAATAGATAAACAAACTACCTTTGTTGCCATCTATTCAAAGCATACAACAGGGGAAACAACCTATATGAATATTGCGCTCCCACTGCCTTTTTCAACAATGATTGGGGTGTTATATTTATATGAAGATAATGGAGATTTACATTTAACAAGCAATCATGCTGGAGATGCAGGAATATATTTAGCGATTAATCGTTTTTTATTGAGACTTCCTTTACATGAACATTTTGTCATTACCGCAGAAGATGAAACAACACTAACTGCCATACATAAAATGCGGATTTTTGGTGTATCATTTTTACAAATTGACTATCAAATTACAAGGAAATAGATAATTATTGAAGGCGTCTGTTTGCAGAAGGAGCATAATGACAGGGGTGATTTGTTGCGCTTAACAAAAGGAATTTCAGGTTTTGATGCAGATCATTTAATTGAACAGGATATGTGGACATTCCAGTCAATGGTATATCATTTAGTTACAAGTGAAAAGCGGGCGAAAACGTTACAATTTATCAATAACCCTCACTTTGTTTATATGCAAGCAGTGATTCAATTGGCGAATGAACAATTTACAATTCTACATCACAGACTTATGCCCTATGTTTCATTTGCTAAGTATGATGAGGAACTAAGTTTTCAATTTGTAACAAAAACTCACCTGCACAAATATTTTCCGATGCGTAAATGTTTTGAAGCCGTCACACTCAATACTTTGTTAACACGAGATAAGGAGCTACACAGCTTATCTGAAGTAGAGTGGAAGTATATTTTATATTTTGATAGTAAAACAATTGGAGACGTTATATTTAATTGTTGGGATTGATGATAGTTTTTCTATAGAATGGAATAGCTCATTTATAGGGCTGTTCTTTTTTTAGAACAAAAGTCTTGTTTAACTATTTTAAAGTAGTTCATCCGTTTAATTAATAATGTTAATGGAAGATGCTAGAAAATACATAAAAATCACCTAGTTATTTCATTTGATATAGGAAAAATTCACAAATCACCATAGTCCTATTTAAAAATGGTAGATTAATATTGATAGATAAAATTCAAGATTAGGGGCTTATCACCAAAAGTTGTGGATGACATTTGTTAAGACATATACCTTGTATATTAGTTACCGGTTGGGCGACTCCTTAGGACTATCGGATGCCCTCAGGAAGCTCTGCTCTGCACGAAAGCAAAGCGTCAGCAACAAATGTTTTCTGTAGCGAAAGCAAAGCGTCAGCAACAAATGTTTTCTGTAGCGAAAGCAAAGCGTCAGCAACAAATGTTTTCTGTAGCGAAAGCAAAGCGTCAGCAACAAATGTTTTCTGTAGCGAAAGCAAAGCGTCAGCAACAAATGTTTTATCTGTGCGAAAGCGAAGCGTCAGCGACAAAGCGCTCAGTCGGAACGGAAATCAACCACACATTATGAGTGATGAGCCAGTTTAGGCACATTTAAGTTGTATTTGGAAAATAAGGAGAATTTGAAATGAACTTTAAGTCAATTAGTAAAAGAATCGTTTTTTCCTTCAGTATTGTAGTAGCAGTTGTGATTTTATACATAGGTTACAATTTTTATGCAGTCAAGCAAAGTAATAAAGCAACAGAACAAATTATTGATGAAGAATTGCAATTACTAATTACTGATTATGAGGAAGCTCAAACGATAGGGCTAAGAATTGCCGCAATTAGAGGATATATACTTTCTGGTGATGACAAGTATAAGGAAATTTTCGAAGATAATGTAAAGCATGCTCAAGAAAATGAAAAAATACGTTTAGCATTGACAGATTCGGAAGATTTCAATAAATATGCAAAAATGGCTAAGGAATGGACCCGCTATGTTAGAGAAGAAGTATTTGATGTTTATGATCAAGGCCAGGTTGAATTAGCGAAGGAAAATTTAGCTAGTATGAGTGAAAAGGCTACGGAAATACGTGAAGGCTTTGAGGGGTTAGCCGAGGAACGGAAGCAATCGATAAATGCGTTGGGCGCAGACATTATTAAAGCAGGAGAGACTAAGCAGCTTACAGGTACGATCGTCGGTGCTGTGATTGTTATCGTTGCAATGATCATTGCATTGTTTAGTGCTCGAGTAATTTCAAGACCAATCATCACAGTGACAAATCGTATGCAACAAATTACTGAAGGTGATCTAAGTGAGCCTCCACTTATTGTGAAATCAGAAGATGAAGTAGGGCAACTTATGGAAGCGACTAATACGATGTCGGATATTTTGAATCGTTTATTAAAGCAAATTCAAACAGTATCAAATGATGTAGCTGCACATAGTGAAGAGCTCATGCAATCATCGACAGAGGTGAAGACTGGTACGGAACAAATTGTCGATACAGTAGCTGAAATTGCTAATGGCACAGAAATGCAGGCAAGTAACGCATCAGATGTAGCTACAACAATGGCTGAATTCACCTTAAAGATGACAGATGTCAATAACAGCAGTAAGGATGTTCATCAGTATTCTCAAAACGTCATGGCTTTAACGAAAGAGGGCCAAGGATTAATGGACGCATCCACTGAGCAAATGACATCCATTCATCACATTGTGAAGGATGCTGTTTATAAAGTGGACGAACTGAGTAAACAAACACAGGAAATCTCAAAAATCGTGGCTGTTATACAGGATATTGCTGCGCAAACGAATTTACTAGCGCTCAATGCTGCTATAGAAGCGGCGCGCGCAGGGGAGCATGGGAAAGGTTTTGCGGTCGTTGCAGATGAAGTTCGTAAACTCGCTGAACAAGTAGCTGTCTCTGTTGACGATATCACGGGCATTGTTCAAAGAATTCAGCAAGATTCTAACATGGTGACATCTTCACTGGAAACTGGCTTTGGCGAGGTTGAAAAAGGTACAACCCAAATCGCTTCGACAAATGAAACTTTCAGCCAGATTGCAGAGGCTGTGTACTCGATGTCAACGAATATTGACAGCATGTCGATAAAGCTAGAAGACGTAGTACAAAATACTATTAATATTCATAAATCAGTGGATGAAATTGCCGCTATATCAGAACAATCAGCAGCAGGAATTCAAGAAACCTCTGCAACAATCGAACAAGCAGCAAGCTCTATGGATGAAATCAACAATAGTTCAGTAAATTTAGCGGACATGGCGGAGAATTTAAACGACCTCACTAGAAAGTTTAAATTATAACTCAGCACAACTCTAAAATTGTTTAGATTTTCTTTATGATGAAATGAAAAAAATGATAAGAATAAACATGAAACCAGCAATTGACGACAATGAATCGGGTAATTGCTGGTTTTGTTTTGTTTGAAAAGATGTGATGTGGCTTAAAAGAGAGGATGCATTTAGAAGATAATCAGGTGTAAAATAATAGTAGGTGTGTTGATTAACCATTTTTATCCACCTTAATTAAATTAGAAGGAACTGATTTCCGCTACGGGCTACAAGCTCTTCATCATAACATGTGGTTGATTTCTTTGATAGAAAGAGCTTGGTTTCGATAAATGCCCAAATAGTTTCGATAAAATGAGGTTTTGTTTCGATAAATGCCCAAATAGTTTCGATAAAATGAGGTTTTGTTTCGATAAAAGCTCAAATAGTTTCGATAAAGAGCGATTTTGTTTCGATAAATCTTCAAAGTATCCCTATAAAACGAACGAAAGTAGCTTTAGCGATTCTGTTTTGGGACTCGACACTAAATAGTAATAAGAAAAACCCTTTCATCGATCAATAATAAACCTATTTTTTCCTAATCAACACGCCTAAAATAATAGTTTTATTTTAGGTTTATACTACAATGTTTTGTTATAATTAGGTGAGGTGCGAATAGCAAGCTGACATAATTTTTAGATGGATCCGAGAATTCATTTAAAAATGAGTGTTTAATTTTTAATGTTTTATTTCAAAAAGACTATATGTATTAATTGTTTTGTTAATAAGTTGATTTATTTATTAATATTATGTTGAAATTTGTAGTCTCTTCTCGTATGGGGGGAGTGGATTGAAATACGCCATCCATGCGTCAACCCTCCCAACTAAACGTCTCTTCTCGTATGGGGAGAGTGGATTGAAATGCTTAAATTTAATTTTTCAGGTGGTCTTAGTCCTGTCTCTTCTCGTATGGGGAGAGTGGATTGAAATGTTACAAGAGTGGGTATCGGAATTTTTCATAAGGGTCTCTTCTCGTATGGGGAGAGTGGATTGAAATTGCATCACGACCAGTTACAACGGTTCTTAATGATGTCTCTTCTTGTATGGGGAGAGTGGATTGAAATTTTAGTTTGAAAATCAGAAAAATATAGATGGTATCCCGTCTCTTCTCGCATGAAGAGACTAGATTGAAAATTATTTAATTAAGAAGGTGAATATAATTGTCGGTCAAAGACTTTATTGCGCATATACGAACTAGTGACGGGGCGGAGCAATTGTTAGTAGATCATTTAAAAGAGGTGCAATATATTGCTGAAGAAATTGGACAGAAAATTGGGCTTAAGCATGTAACAGGACTTGCAGGTATGTTACATGATATGGGCAAATTTAGTGAAGCGTTCCAGAAATATATTCGCGATACGGTGGCAAATCCATCTGATCCACCAAAACGTGGGAGTGTTGATCACTCAACGGCTGGTGGCAAATTTTTGATGGAGCATTTTCAACGTGAAAATCCTGTTTCCCCTTTTTTAGTAGAGTGTGTTGCTAATGCTATTTTTTCACATCATGGACAGTTACTAGATATGGTAGATATGGATGGGCAGTCGCCTTTTGTGAATCGGCTGACATCTGAAAAGAATATTGATTTTTCACAAGTGAAACAGCGTTTTTTACGAAATATGTATGATTTATCCTATATGAAAAATTACGTTATAAAGGCTGCAAATGAATTGGAAACGTATCTTATAAATAAACTGAAAAATGCGAAAACAACAGAGGGAGTAGCTAGTGTCATACAAAAAGAAATAAGTTTTGTCACGGTATTTATTTTTAGTGCTTTGATTGATGCAGACCGTCGCAATTCTCGAGCATTTGAGGAACAAGAGAAAATTACAGCTTTCGATGTTCAATCACTTTGGCAAACTTTTGAAGAACACTTAAATAAAAATTTGATCGAAAAGCAGAAAAATTCTTTACCTAACGAAGTTACACGTTTACGCAAACAAATGTCAATAGATTGTCTTGATAAAGCATCACTACCAACAGGTATTTATACACTATCTATTCCTACAGGCGGTGGAAAAACATTAGCAAGTCTTCGTTTTGCCCTGCGACATGCACAGCTCCATCAAAAGCAACGTATTATTTACATAGTCCCGTACACGACCGTTATTGAGCAAAATGCACAAGAGGTGCGTGAAGTTTTACAGGCTGAAGATTATGTATTGGAGCATCACAGTAATGTAATTGAGGATACTGAACACAATGGAAATCTATCCTTTAAGGAATATCAAGTGGCAAGAAGGTTGAATATAGCAAAGGATGATTGGGATGTACCAATAATTTTTACGACGATGGTACAATTTTTAGAGACGTTTTATAGTGGTAAGTCGCGTAATATGAGAAGGTTACATAACTTAGCAAACAGCATTCTTATTTTTGACGAAGTGCAATCCGTACCGATTCATTGTGTATCTTTGTTTAATGAGGCGTTGAATTTCATGAAAAATACATGTAATACAACATCTATACTATGTACAGCTACACAACCTGCTCTACAGCTTGTAAGCAATAATATTGAGATTGATGAGGAACTTGTAGAAGACTTACCAACGATTATTCAAGCATTTAAACGTACTTCCATCACACCGCTCTTAAAAAATAAGGGGTGGAACACGGAGGAACTAAGTGGTTTTGTTGAAGAATCATTAATCACACGTAACAATGTATTAGTTATTTTAAATACAAAAAAAGCAGTTCGTGACTTATACGAACAATTTAAATATGCTGATTTTGATGTTGTACATTTAAGTACTGGCATGTGTCCTATGCATCGAAAGAAAAAAATTGAAGAGATGAGACAGAAACTTCATAGAAAGGAAAAGTTTGTTTGTATTAGTACTCAATTGATTGAAGCAGGGGTGGATATAAGCTTTAAGTGTGTTATCCGCTCGTTAGCTGGATTAGACTCTATTGCTCAGGCTGCAGGACGTTGTAATCGTAATGGTGAGGTAGAAATACAAGACGTATATGTCTTTAACCATGCAGAGGAATCGCTCAGCAAGCTACCAACTATTAAAATGGGCGGGGAATGTTCGCGTTATATAATGAAGGATTTACAGGATAATCCTGCACTATTTGGTGGTAATTTAATGTCAACCGAAGCAATGATGCATTATTTTAATCGTATTTATCGTGCGTTTGATTCAACGTTGAATTACCCATTACCAAAACTTAATACAACAATTTATGAGTTATTGTTTCGTTTAGATACAGATGAGAATAAAGCATATATTAAAGGACCTGGTAGGTATTATCCATTAGCAACCTTAGCTAGTTATAAAACAGCTTTTTCTTATTTTGAAGTGATTGACGCCAATACACAGGGTGTACTTGTGCCTTATGGTGAGGGGAAAGATCTTATTAGTCAGCTCGTAGATTGTGAGCCAATCGATGATTATCAAGTATTTTTGAAAAAAGCGCAGCAATTTAGCGTAAACTTGTTCCAACATGATTTTGAGAAATTAAAGCAAAATAATCAGCTGATTGTTGTACAGTTTGGATCCTTTAATATGTATGCTGCAAAGGAAACGGCATACGATGATCAATTTGGAATAAGTGTTCAAGGAGAAGCACAGTTAGAGGATTGTATTATTTAAAAATGAAAAGCAGCTCATTGCTTTTCGTGTAGTGAGCTGCATTCAAACTTAAATGATATAGTATATTTTTCAATCCACGCTATTAAGCGACATTAATAATAATAGCATAATTCTTGAGGAGTTAAAGTTTTAATTTAAATAAATGTTCATATATTATATTTATTTAATGTTTGTCAGGTAACTAATAATAGATTTACAAAACAGTATTATTTTGGAATAATAGGCTGTAGATAATTCTTAAATAGATTATTACTCTCTAGGAATTTTTGAGTGTGAAATTCTACTTTTTAATTTTCTCACTTTCAATAAGAAGAGAATTTCCCTCAATAATCCACAGAGAAGTTGTGCAAGGAGGTGACAAAATGGCAAAAATACGAAATCAAATTGAATTTGAAGTATATGGTTCTTATGCATTATTTACAGACCCACTTATGAAGCTAGGTGGTGAAAAGATGACGACACAAATTCCTAGCTACCAAGCACTTAAAGGGATCGTGGAATCGATTTACTGGAAACCATCTATCATTTGGTATATTGATGAAATTCGTGTAATGAATGCTATTCGAATGGAATCGAAGGGTGTACGACCGATTGATATGTCGGGGGGGAATACGCTTGCCAATTACAGTTATTTGCGAGATGTACGTTATCAAGTAAAGGCACATTTTGAGTTTAATAAAAATCGAATGGATTTAGAGCAAGACTTCAACGAGAATAAACATCACAATGTAGCCAAGCGTTGTGTCGAAAAGGGTGGACGTCGTGATGTCTTTTTAGGAGCAAGGGAATGTCAGGCTTATGTAGAGCCGTGTGATTTTGGTGCTGGAGAAGGTTTTTATGATAATTATGATGAGGTGCATTTTGGTACGATGGTGCATGGCTTAAATTATCCTGATGAAACAGGACGTAATATGCTTGAAACAAGACTTTGGCAACCTAGAATGAAAAACGGTTATATTTCTTTTATTCGTCCAGATGAATGTTCGCTTGTCCGTCCAATTAAGGAAATGCATGCAAAATCGTTTATTTTAGGAGAATCAATGACAGCTGTGGAGGATGAATACGAGGAGCTGGAGGTGAAAAAATGAGTTATTTACGTGCTTTGTATAAAACCTACGAAGAAAATGAAGCGCAAGTAGGCGAAATTTTCTCGAAAGAAACAAAAGATAAAAAAGTGCTTGAATATACACTACTGCCCATTTCACATACAACTCAAACCGCACATATTGAAATGATCATTAATCTTGAAGGTACACTGTATGACGCAAAAGTAATAGAAAAAATCAATACGATTTTACCGTTTACAGAAAGCTCTGGCAGTCGTTCAGGAAAAAATTATGTATCTCATATGTTACAAGATAAGCTGATGTATGTAGCGGGCGATTATGTTGCTTTTACGCAAGAAGAAGATAAGAAAGATGCACATTTATATTATTTAGAACAGCTCGGAGAATGGTGTAATTCGCCCTATAGTCATCCGCACGTACAAGCAATATATGAATATGTAAAAAAAGGAACGCTCATTCAAGATTTGGTGGAGTGCTCTATTTTACACCTTACAGATGCAGGACTATTGCGTTCAAAATGGGATACAAAGCAGGATGGGGACAAGCCACCTATTTTCCAGATGCTTGCAGGTGCACAGGAAAGCGCTTTTGTTCGTTTTAATGTTCATGTACCTGGAGATGTAATTGATCCTGTTTGGAGTAATAAGGATATTTATAATGCCTATAGTCAATTTTATAATACAAAGCTGCAAGAAAGTGATATTTGTTATGTGACAGGTGAATATTTACCATTTACCGTGCGTCACCCTAATAAGTTACGTAATTCGGGTGATAAGGCTAAGTTAATATCAGCAAATGACGGTACTGGTTTTACATACCGTGGTCGTTTTAAGGATAGTTTTGAAGCGGCTAATATTAGCTATGATGTTTCGCAAAAAGCGCATAATGCATTAAAATGGCTGATTGAACGGCAAGGAAAGCATGTAGATGGACGCATTTTCCTTGTATGGGGCTCAAAAAATCCTGATATGCCATATGTAGCTGATGATTTATCAAGTGATGTTTTTAAAGGCTTGAATTTCTTCTTGGAGCAACGTGATGCGATGCTTTTGCAAAAAGCGGATACAAAAAAGGTTTTAGCCGACCAGCATAGCCAAATTATTAGCGGCATCAAAAAGAATATGGATATTCAGGAACATGATGATGAAAAGGTATATATATTAACGCTTGATGCAGCAACACCAGGACGATTGGCAGTACTTTATTATCGGGATTTAGATATCAAAGAGTATTTTGCTAAGCTACTAATCTGGCATGAGGATTGCAGCTGGCGTCATACAAGGAAAAAGAATGATGAATGGGTGCAGTACTTCGGATCTCCATCCTTTTATACAATTGCACATGCCGCATATGGTCCGAGACCTAGTGATAAGATTGTCAAAAGTGTCATGGAGCGAATGCTGCCTTGTATACTTGATGGACGGAAAATTCCAATTGACATTGTACGTAGTTCGATTACACGCGCCTCTAACCCACAATTTTACAACCAAGCGTGGGAGTGGGAACAGGTACTAGGAGTTGCATGCTCACTGGCTAAAAAACATTACTATGACAAAGAAGAGGAGGTTTATACTGTGGCACTCGATACTACAAACCCAGAGCGTGATTATCTATTTGGTCGTTTACTTGCGGTTGCGGATGTATTAGAACGGAATGCGTTAGGTAAAGAAGAGAACCGACCAACAAATGCCTTACGTTATATGAATGCATTCTCTCGACACCCAGCAAGAACATGGTCTACAATTCAGCGTAATCTACAACCTTATCAAATGAAGCTAAGAGACAAAGGGATTTATTATACAAAGCTTATTGATGAAATTGGTGCGCAAATGAATATTAACGACTTCACCGATGTACCACTAACTGGTAAATACTTACTTGGCTACTACAGCCAGCGACAAGCACTGTACACAAAAAAAGAGAAAAATGAAGAGGAGAGTTAAACGATGACAACATTAGATCATAAAATTGATTTTGCGGTTGTATTTTCTGTACAAAATGCCAATCCAAATGGTGATCCATTAAATGGAAATCGGCCGCGTCAAAATTACGATGGTTATGGTGAAGTATCAGATGTTTGTATTAAGCGTAAATTACGCAACCGCCTACAAGATATGGGGGAAGCAATTTTTGTACAATCTGATGATCGTAATAATGATGGCTTTAAAAGTTTAAACGATCGTGTAGATGCGATCCCAGAGCTTAAAAAGATTAAGGCTGATAAAAAAGGCAATGCAGATGTGTATGCAACGATTGCAAGTAATACTTGGTTTGATGTACGTGCATTTGGGCAAGTATTTGCTTTTAAAGGAGATTCTTTGTCTGTCGGTGTACGTGGTCCAGTATCTATTCATCCAGCGATTAGTCTTGCTCCAATCGACATTACAAGTATTCAAATTACAAAAAGTGTAAATTCTGTGACGGGCGATAAAAAAGGCTCTGATACAATGGGTATGAAGCATCGAGTTGATTTTGGTATCTATAAGTTTTTTGGGAGTATTAATACACAATTGGCTGAGAAAACAGGCTTTACAAATGATGATGCTGATAGATTAAAAGAAGCATTAATTACATTATTTGAAAACGATGCTTCCTCTGCTCGTCCAGAAGGATCGCTAGAAGTACATAAAGTGATTTGGTGGGAGCATAATTCAAAACTTGGCCAATACTCATCAGCTAAAGTTCACCGTTCATTAAAGGTAGAAGGGGAATCTATAGCTGATTTAACAATCTTAGTTGCGCCATTAGAAGGGCTGAAGGTAAATGAGCTGGACGGTAAGTGATGATGTCGATTATTTAATGTTATCGGGTATTCAGCATTTTCGCTTCTGTCCACGACAATGGGCGTTAATTCATATAGAACAGCAATGGGCAGAAAATGGTTTGACGATTGAAGGCCAACATGTTCACGAAAAAGCAGATCAACCATTTCTACGTGAAAAGCGGGGAAGTAAATTAATTGTGAGAGCGATGCCGATTCGCTCTCGTAGTTTAAAGACAAATGGTATTTGTGATGTTGTAGAATTTCACGAACATAAAGAAGGTGTTCCTATACATGGCGAGACAGGCACTTATATACCAATTCCAGTGGAATACAAGCGTGGAAAACCAAAGAAGGGACAGGAGGATGGCATGGTATTAAAGAATTAGAATGTAATAATTTTTAGCAAAAATCGTTCGAAGTTATAATTTTTTTATGGATTTTTGCAGTCGCTCTCTGTGTGGAGAGCGTGGATTGAAATACATCATTTGCTAAGTCTGGCCAGAAATAATGCGTGTCGCTCTCTGTATGGAGAGTGTAAATTGTAAGCCCGTACACAAAATAATGGTATAAATGAGCAGCATCTCCCGGTACGATGAAAGTATCTACAAGAAGGAGGTGCTTTTCATTTGTCACAACAAAATTGATGATTGTCCCCGTCACGCTCCAGCCTGATGTTAACAAGTCTACTTTGAAAGTCTGTTAAATCAAGCATGAACAATCAATAACCAAAAATCTCAAATATAGGTTAGGATATTGCTGGCATATAAAACAATTTCCCCTAAAGTATTAACGAAAAAGTGCAAATACTGAATATAAAAGTAGGGAAAGTAGTTTCAATTATTTGAAAAAATGCTTTTGAAATAAAAAGCATTGTAATAGCTGAGGAAAAAGCGATTTTTATTGCAATTTATTTATGTTGATGAAAAATGTAAAAATTCGACAAAATTGCTCGATATTTTTTACAATAGAATTACTATATGAAAAGCATTGTTATAGTAACTTCATCGGAAATTATTATAAAATAATATCAATGTTTTTTTAAATAGTTAAAATATTATTGAAATAAAGTGGATTTTGCATTGATTATTTTCTGCTATTTATCCTATAATTAGTATAAATGGTTTATGAAATCGTAGTACTAGTTTCTTGTTTGTGAAATGATCGTGAAATAATAAATTATTGATGAAATGAGGTGAAAAGGTGTTTGGGCTTTCAAAAGAAGAAATTATGTTAATGCTAGAAAAAGTGGGGTTAGAAGAGAAGCAAAAAAATGCAATTGTGGACATACTATATCTTAACAATATGCGAATTGAGCAACAACTAGCATTTATTATCCATCTAATAATAGACGAACGCGAAAGAAATATTTCAAACAATACATATTTAAATTAGAAAATGTCGAAAGATAAGACATTTGACTTTGACACATTACATATTGTTTTGTTCATGAATTTAATAATTTCAAAATATTGTTAATATCCTTCTCTTTTTTAATTTATCTGCTATATTTAGAAAATCACAAGAGCTCTATATTTACAAATGCTCTTGTGATTTTTCTTTTCAGGCAACCACTTATTTATAATTCCTTCTTAAAACAAATAATGCGGTTAGCCTCTGTGAAGCCTAGTTTAAGATGGACGGCTAGACTTTCGAGATTTTGTAATTCACAATCGCTCGCAAATTCAATACATCCCTTACGTTTAGCCCACTGCTCACAACTCTCGACAAGTAGCTTCGCAAAGCCTTTCTGTCGATTTTGTTCTTTTACGAAGAGTCCTTCTAAGTAGCCGACTGGGTTTGAGTTGGTACCTTCGACATAATCTGTTCGGAGTTGACATTGTGCAAAACCGACTGCTTCATCATCCTCATAGGCAATAAAGATCGCAGCGTTTTCTGCGTTAATTAGTTGCCCCATCTCCTCGCCAAACTCTTCTAACATATGATTTGGCCAAAGTTGTAGTGCTAATAATGCTGTTGTTTGCACATCTTCCATAACTGCTTGTTTAATCATATAAAGTCTCCTTCCTTTGAAATGGTAAAAACTGAAACTTTTTATTGTTCAGAACGTAAAGATATAAGATACAAAATACAGGGATGGCTAGTGCTTTGAAACAAGCGTTACTTGTACTTGATGTTCAAATTGATTACTTTAGTGATAATGACCTTATAAAAAGGGCTGAAGAACTAAAGATCCCTATCATCTATATTAGGAATGAATTGGAGCGAACGCAATTACTTTCGAATTTTTACGAAGATTCAATGCTATAAAAGGAAGTAAAGGTGCTAAATTGGATGAACGACTAAAAAATGCTAGCTTCATAAACATCTTTAATTCTAAGTTCCCGGCAAATTTTTGAAAAGAAAAATGAAAAGGGGAAACCTGGGTGACAATTTTACAAAAACTGATACAACACACAAAAAGGATGGCTTTGTATTACAGGGATTAAATAATACATAAAAATGGAGGTTTTATTATGAAAAGATGTGAATGGGTCAAGCTAGATGAACCTTTATATGTTGAGTATCATGACAAGGAATGGGGCAAACCCGTCTATGATGATCAGCATTTATTTGAGATGCTCTGTTTAGAAGGGGCACAGGCTGGACTTAGCTGGTGGACAATCCTACAAAAGAGAGAGGGCTATCGGGCTGTTTTCGACCAATTCGATGCTTCGAAAATCGTACTCTATACGGAGGACAAGCTACAGGAGCTTAGTCAGGATTCTCGTATCGTGCGAAATAAATTAAAAATTGCAAGTGTCGTGACGAATGCTCAAGCTTTTTTACGAATACAAGAGGAATATGGGTCGTTCTCTAAATATATTTGGGGCTTTGTGGATCATCAGCCTATCATCAATGAATGGTCGTCAATAGGTGATGTGCCTGCTACAACGGAGATTAGTGAACGAATGAGTAAGCAATTAAAAAAAGATGGCTTTAAATTTGTTGGTAGTACCATTTGTTATTCATTTATGCAGGCAACAGGGATGGTTAATGATCATGTCCTAGATTGCTTTTGTCGTAGTGAGAACTTAGATGATGAAATTTGATGACATCGAGGCACAGTAACGATATTTGTAACAGGTGGGATTAGACCTATGAAATCCGAACAATTATGCCGAGAAAACAATTGCTTCCAGAACTAAATGAGCGGCGTATTCATTGCGATTTTATTAACACAGTATAATCGTCTCTCGTTCACAGCTAGTAACATCAATTTAAAAGCCATAGATATAGCATCCTCAACAATAACTTGAAACAACCCAAAAAAGGTGGCGGCAATTACAGCAACTTCATTAAGGTATGATGTCACTGCCTCTGTGTATCCGTCATGTGATTGAGGCTACGGAAGAGGGGAATGATGGAGCATCTTTTTTATTAATTGATTTCATGAAGAGGAGGAAAGAAGATGAGTCGGCACGTATCAGAAAATAAAGGAATAAAGAAGGTGAAGAGAATGGAAAGTAAAACAGTGGTCAAAAGTGGTATTAGCTTTGGCTCGGTATTAGCCATTACCATTTCTTGGAGTGTAAATCATTCAATATTATGGGCAATTATACATGGCTGTTTAAGTTGGTTATATGTAATTTATTACGCAATAATAAGATAAATTGTGAGTTCAAAGAAGCGGGATAGATGTGGAACCTGTCGATGTGCAATTGTTTAGAAAAAATTGCAATCTATACATACAATAGTGAATGTATTTTCGTTCATAACTTATGGGCATTTAGCATAAATAACAAAGTGCTCTTTTTTCAAAGAAAAGCTCATATTATTAAAGGAAGTTTTACATTATTGCATGTATCGTAGAAGAAAGGTTGATAGGATGACACATCAAGTAACCGCCACAAGCAATATTGATTTTAATGCTACAGGCGTTGATGAAATATTACAAAATGTAGCTTTTATATTATCTACTTTCGTAATATCTTGCCCGTTATACAGAGATTTTGGTTTTAGACTAGATACTCTTACACCTTTTCAGCTTGCAAAAAGACGTAATACTGCACGTCTTATTGAAAGCATTCAACGTTTCGAGCCACGAGCCGTAGTAATAGATGTAGATTATGTTGGAGATACTTATGTAGGAAAATTAGAACCTGTTGTGAAAGTTATCGTAAATGAATAAAGTGAAACTTAAATCAGAGGGATTTTCTTCACCAATCGGGTTTTTACGGGGCAGTTCATGTCGCTGAATTTTGAGGTGAGATTTTCTTGCCTGTTAATGCGAGATAAACCTTTAAGTGAATTTCGTTTTATTTTACACAAGTTTGCCAGGCTAGTTTAATGTTAGCCTGGCAAATTATAAGTAGATTAGTTGTCAATAAAAATTATAAACATTGCTTTGTACATAGATATTTATCGAACTAAATGCATTTTCGTTAGATAACATACAGCTCTTCTGATGGCATCAATTTTATTGCAATCAATAGTAAGAGTAGTGCGAGCAGCTTCAAGGAAGTATGCACAACAATTTTTGGGATTAAAGAATAAGAAAATAAGACCTAAGAAACTACTGACACCTGTTAAGAAAGCATCTACTAATGTACCTGGCTCTAAACATCTTAAGAAATCACATGCGCAGCCTTTAAGCTAGAAAAAGATGCAATTTTTAGAGATGAACAAATAGACTTTCGCCTTAAAAATATTTGCTAATTAATTAGGAAGGAAATTATGAATGATTCAAGTATCTTCAAGCATAAAAACAACATGCTTGATGTAAATTTATGTAGTATATATTACTTATCGGATAAATGGGGTTAATTCATTGATAAAGGTACTGGATTAAAAAATGGAATGGAGAGAATATATGAAAGGATTAATAAAAGGCTGTTTTATTTTATTTTCCTTGATATTAATGATTGCGGCATTGATTAAGTATAATCAACCTTCAATTGAACAATCCATTCAAAAAAATCCTGACATAAATTATGCTGAAGAAATTGGTGGAAAATTACAAAGCACGAATTTTACGCAAAAAATTATAGTGGCGTTACGAGCGGCAGGCTATTCTCCAGATAGTACGATAGGCTATTTAATCGAATCTCCAAACAATCAAGTAATGACTATACAATTACATAATTTAGATAAATTTGATAAAAGTACAGAAAGTGAAATCCAAAATATCATTAACGTAATTGCAAAAAATAATGATCTTCATTCGTTTATCGTTGATGTCAAGCTTATTGATGCTCAGTAACAAGCTTTAACTTCTTTTAGCAGGTGTCCAAACATACGCTGAAAGAAGTTAAAGCTTCTGAACGCAATTATGACGAGGTATAAGTGATTTTTTGTTTCAAGCCAAAAAATAGTTAAAGATGACTAAATGGTTACAGAAAATTTGTGTGCTATAATCAAAAAAAGAGGTGATCATGCTGAGGATTTTAGTTTTAGGTGCAACTGGGCGCGTGGGAAGCCAAATTGTTTCCCTAGCGTTACGAGATGAACATATCGTTACAGCTTTAGTGCGAAATCCAAATAAGTTAAATGTAAGTAATGTGAATTTACATATTATTCAAGGTGATGTGCTGGAAAAAGAAGATATAGAAAATGCCCTGTCCAATGTAGATATTGTGATTAGTGCTTTAAACACGGATGGTACCAATACATTAACTAAAAGTATGCCACTGATTCTTGACGCAATGAAAAAAGTGAATGTGAAAAGAATTATAACTATTGGAACGGCAGGCATTCTCCAAAGTCATCTGACTCCAAGTATACTACGATACCAATCGAGCGAATCAAAAAGAAAATCAACCTTTGCAGCACAAGAGCATCATAATGTCTATAATTTATTGACGAAATCTGACGCGGATTGGACAATCGTCTGTCCTACATACTTACCGGATGGCGAATATACGGGCAACTATCGTATCGAACGAAGCTTTTTACCTGAGAATGGGGTTGAAATATCTGTAGCAGATACGGCAGAATTTGCCTATCAACAAATTCACAGCAAAGAATATCTGAAATCGCGTGTAGGTATTGCGTACTGAATAAGTATAGCTGTTAATTTGTGAAATCAGGTGTGTTGATTAACCATTTTTATCCACCCTAATTAAATTAGAAGGATCTGACTTCCGCTACGGGCTACTCGCTTTGTTGCTGTCGCTTCGCTTTCGCACAGAGCAAGGCTTCCTGCTAGCGAGCGTCGAGTAGCCCTTCACTACAAGCTCTTCATCATAACATGTGGTTGATTTCTTTGATAGAAAGGCTTGTTTTTCGATAAAAGCCCAAATAGTTTCGATAAAATGAGATTTTGTTTCGATAAAAGCTCAAATAGTTTCGATAAAGAGCGATTTTGTTTCGATAAATCTTCAAAGTATTCCTATAAAACGAACGAAAGTAGCTTTAACGATTCTGTTTTGGGGCTCGATACTAAATAGCAACAAGAAAAACCCTTTCATCGATCAATAATAAACCTATTTTTTCCTAATCAACACGCCTGTTGTGAAATATATCATAAAATGTACTTTTTAAGTTAACCGCAATTGTGTGTTATAGATAGTGTTATATTAAAAAAAGATATGATAAAAGTGATATCTGTTTTTGGTATAGGCTCTATTTTAGTTTTATTGGTTCCTTATCTCTTTAATTATTTTTTATAGTATGTCTGTTCCCTAAAAAAGTAAGGAAAAAAACAAGAAGCCTTTTAATTCGAAGGCATCTTGTTTTTAATAAAGAAGATCTTGTAACTCTAGACTAATAATATAAACCGTTATTGCGTAGCCATTTGCCTTAGAAATAGAGTAGTTAAATTATTCATTTTTCATCTGCATATCGATTAATTGTTGATAAATAATATCTTGATAGTTTATGTTTCGCCATAACGTAATAACATCCAATTCTGCTAGCTCTTGAAGGTAGCTTTGTATTAACTCAAATGCGATAAAATAAGCTAAACGGTTAAAGCCAAAACGTTTACCGCCATTAATAGAGAACCATTCAATGAACACTGCTCTTGCATCGAGCGAAGTTAAATCTGTTAAAAACGCTTCGATAATTCTTTGTTTATTATTCGTAGCAAATGTCATCCACTCTACGTCTTCTTGAAATGCAAAATATTCATCTTTTCTCGCACTTACTACCCTTGCAGAAAAATATGTTGCAATACCTTCCTGCAAAAGCCAAGTGAATGGGCTCTCCCAGTCTACTTTACCCCAATCAATACCTCTTTTTTCGGATAATAAATGGTGTAAAGCGTGCCCAAACTCATGAGCAATAATAATTTGCAAATGGCGGTCTTGAGGGGAAAGTTTCTCTAAGCAAAATGCAATTTCTGGTATGATTTGTCGGTAAGTAAAAGCGTTACTTCCAAATAAACCTACAATCAGATGTATATCCTTTGTAAATGTGATACCGTACATTTCTTCATAGTCCCTTGCAATAGCATTAATAAGCTCAGGCATTTTATCTTTTATTTCAATTAACGCTGAAATCTTTTCCTGGTGCTTTGGAATCGCCGTTGTCATTTTTTCATCTACATTATGGCAATGATATAGAAAGTATTCTTCAAAATGGCTTGCATGCTTTTCATAATATTCCTTTAAATAATCAATGGTAGGCAGATAGCTGTTAGTGAAATCTGTTACTGTATCATGAATGAACATGTCCGTCTCCCTTCTAGTAAATCAGCCTTCAGATAGAACTAAATAACGCTTAACAACGTTATCATTTTTCACGATTAAAATATCATCACGTTCTTTTACTGAATAAATCTTTGCCCCGATTGGTAAATGGTTTGCAGCACCATTTTTAAAATCTTCTGCTTTAGTGGCATTGAATTTTATCTCACCAAGATGTTGATCTTCATTGAGTTCAAGCTCATCAATCCATTCTATATTGGTATTGAAAATATTACCTTCCCATTGAAAAATATCTGCTCGGTCGTCCAATCTTAAAACTTCGGCTGCATCAGGTTTTTCAAAAGTAAAAGTATCTACTGTGACTGCTTCATTACAACCAACTATAAATAAATTAAACAATAACACAAATAATAAAGAGTTTTTCATCTTCAAAATACCACCTAGACAATTTTATAAAATTAATCAAAGTCAATTAACAGCCAAGTTAAAACCAAGTCTGTTAGTGATTTTTCCGTTACACAATTTCTCATAGCTAAAAATATAAATTATTGAGTATCCATCCGGCTATCCCACCTATGATACCTACAATAATTAAGGTTAGACCATGTTTTTCGGCATGATAATCACTTTTTAAAACGATGCCTATACAAACGGCTATAATACCGCGAAACAGTTGAAAAAAGACAAATGCAAACAATGCATTAATCCAACCAATTGTTATTAGTAAAGACTTGCAATTTTTTACATTTTCCATAAAGATTCCTCTTTTCACACGCATATATTGCTTTGTGTATACCATTTTATTGGGAAAAATTCTTGAAGTACATGATATATTTTGGATATAGTCAGTAACATAAACAAGAGCATTTCCATTTAAAGCATCCATCTTGTGTTGATTTTATACAAAGTCGCGATGTTTTGAAAAAGGTCACAATGCATTTGCTCTAAAATATATCAGGAGCTTTTTTAATCAACTAATGTAAGCAGGTTACTAGAAGTAAGGTTTAAAAAGATGAGGAGTGGTGATAGATGGACCTGGTATTTATTCGTCACGGTCAAGGTGAACATACATTAGATATACCAAAAAGTTTACAGATAAAAGACCCTCCATTAACAGCTAAAGGGGAGAAACAAGCAAAACTATTAAGAAATCAATTCCCTTTAACAAATGATGATATTTTAATCATAAGTCCTACTAGAAGAACTCTGCAAACTGCATTTATGTGGAGTGAAAATATAGATTGTCGTAAGATTGTAAGTCCTTTAGTTTCTCCGCGAATTTTTCCTATTATTCCAGATAAAAACACATTGCCTTGTGATAAAATAATTGATTTAGAGATAATTCAAAATGATTTTCCAACTTTCGAAATTGACACTAATGTTCCCCTAGATTTATGGTCGGCGAATTGTAAAATCAGATTAGACACTGTATAAAAAAATGCATCAAATCGGAAAAATCGTGTATTATTGGAGTTCCTACACAACAATATACAAAGGAGATTTTTCGATTTGATGCAAAAAAAGCTTAACATAAAAGGAACTCAAAAGAAACCCAGACTTACTGAAATTCAACGTGGAAAGTTAGAAGCTTACCTTGATGAAGGGAATTTATCAAAAGCTGAGATTGCCCGTAGATTGGGTGTTTGTCGTGCTACTATATATAACGAAATCAAGCGTGGAACTACTACACAAGTGAGGATAGTAAATAGTAAACGAATCTATACCACGAAGTACTTCGCTACAACGGGTCAAGCAATCACTGAACGAAATGTGGCTCGTTCTCGTAACCCTTTGAAGGTGAAGCGAGTATCGGCTTTTCTAGAATACGCAGATCAATTAATGAAGGAAAAGGAGTGGTCTCCAGACGCTGTTGTTGGTCGTACATTGCTTGATGGTAAGTTTCGTCGTGAAGAAATGGTTTGCGCAAAAACTCTTTATGCGTATATAGATCTTAGGTTGTTGAAAACTAGAAATTCTGACTTAGTTTCCAAGACATCGCGTAAAACAAAGACAGTACGTAGGGCTAGAAAAAATATAAAATGTTTAGGCGAAAGTATTGAAAAACGCCCACAGCACATTGAAACACGAGAGGAATTTGGTCATTTTGAAATCGATTCAGTGATCGGTAGAAAAGACAAAGAAGATGATGTTTTATTAACACTGATCGAACGGAAAACGCGTCGAGAATTTATTTTCAAAATGGACGGTAAGGATGCGGATTCCGTGAACTATGCGATTGAAACCATTCTAAAGAATTTTGGGGAGTTAGCACCTAAACTATTCAAATCCATTACAGCAGATAACGGGAGTGAGTTTTCAGAGCTTGCGGAAAAATGCCAAGAGTTGATGGGGATTTACTTCACACACCCCTACTCATCATGGGAGCGAGGAACAAATGAAAACCACAATAGAATGATTCGTAGATGGTTACCAAAAGGAACGTCCATAGAGAACTACAGTAGATCTTACATCCAATCTGTAGAAGATAAAATGAACCACTTGCCACGACGAATACATGGATTCAAAACACCGCATGAGATGTTTGAGGAAGAATTAAAGAGATTAAGAGAATCAGCGTAAGAAGACGTGAATCAACCAACTCTTACCCTAGGGTTAATGGGAGTTTATTGTCTATCGGTCTTTCCGCCAATTTAACAGGAACCTGGCTCCACTTCAAGGGGCAAGCCCTTTCCGTTACGCCAGAACCCTGTTTTAACCAATTGGCAGACCGACAGACAATAAACATGAAGGTGAAAAGGAACAGAAAATATACGGACATGAGATGTATTAAAAAAAGTGTCTAACTTGATATTGCAATTTACGTGAAAATAAATTCACAAAAATCGCAGAAGAATTTATTATTAATTGCAAGCTGCTACAGAAAGAAAAGATTTATATTGTTTCCCATGATGGTACCATCACTTCTTATCGTCAATTAATTTCAGGTCATAGTTTATCCAGAAAAGATTTCCCGCCAGAAACAGGGTGGTTTCAAATTACTTGTTGAACTGACGGGGGGCTTTAGTTCAATAAGGCTCATCTAATTGAACGAACTTTTTTATAAGAATCTCATACACGGTTGGTTGAAGAAAACATTTAATCAATCTTTATTCTAAAACTAAAATAAAATATCAAAGCCATTATTGTTTTAATTTCATCTTAGCTATCCTAGTATGTCTTCTAATTAGCTTCAAACTTTAAATTATTTTTAGCTTCGTCTACAAATGACCAATAGAACTGATGAAATTCGTCTGATTTCAGTTCTTCTGCTGGTGTCATTCCGTAATGCCATTGTCCATAAGTACTTCCAAGTAGCGTAATCCCTCCAACGACGACATCATAGTCATAACCACCTAAAGAATTGTGAATAGGACGCACCATACCACCTGCCACAAGACTTTTATTCGTTCCCGTCAGAATATTGTCTTGTTTATTCAAATAATCCACAAGCGTCATTTCGCCTACCTGTTTTGTTTCCTCTTCTTCAAACTTTTTTATTGCTTTCATCGCTTGTTTGTGAAGCGTTTTTCGATCAGGGGATACGGAAGAAATATATTGTGTGTGTAATTTTTTAAACACGTAATTAAAGGCCTCGATGTCGTTTCGCTTTGTATTTCGCACTGATTTTTCAGCTAAAGCTTTGATTTGGCTGATTAATACATCTTGCGGGGGAACTTTCATACCTTTCGTCGGGATGACGTCCCAATTCGGTGTATTTAAGGAACGACTTCCGAATGACAAAAGATTGATATTCGACTGCATTCCTACTTCATTTGGCGTATAGTTCCATAGTGGTTCGGAAGTCTGAACGCTTTCCTTAGAATATACATATGCTTCTGTTAAATGAGACTGATCACTTTTTATAGGGTTATTTTTATTCGTTGAGTATAAAGGGTTAGATTGTATTTGCGATAAATTAGTGATTTTCATTACTTTATTACATCCCTTTCAAATTCAAAACCATTTTTGTTATAAAAAAATTAAGAGTGCTTTTAATTAGCACTACGAACATTTATTATACTATAATTTACATTTAAATTATATTATGGCTCTTCACCAAAACGTGTGGTTGATTTCCGTTCCGACTGGGCGCTTTCCTGGGGGCGTCCGATGAGCCGCTTCACTCGCGTTGCTCGCTCCAGGGTCTCATCTGTGACGCTGATCCCCAAGGAGTCGCCCAGTCTCCACTACAATCAACTAATATACAGCGCATATATTTAAAAAAATGTCATCCATAACTTTTGGTGGTGAGCCTATATTATTACAACTAATTCAATTTGTGGGCTCATCACCATAACATGTGGTTGATTTCTTTGATAGAAAGAGCTTGTTTTTCGATAAAAGCCCAAAAAGTTTCGATAAAATGAGACTTTGTTTCGATAAAAGCTCAAATAGTTTCGATAAATCTTCAAAGTATTCCTATAAAACGAACTAAAGGAGCTTTAGCGATTCTGTTTTGGGGACGATGTAAAATGTAGAATTACTATTAAAACATTTTGCTAGGGAGGGAAGCTATGCATAACTTATCAGGAAAGGTTATCCTCATCACAGGCGCAAGCTCAGGTATTGGGCTTGCCACTGCCGAGTTGATGGCCTCTAAAGGAGCTAAAGTAATTATTAATTATAATTCAAATGTGAAGGGTGCCATGGAAGCCGTCCAACGTATTCAAGAAAAAGATGGAGACGCCATTGCAATTCAAGCTGATGTTATGAATAAAGAAGAAGTGAACTCAATGGTTGAACAAGCTATTTCTTCATTTGGCACAATTGACGTCTTAGTTAATAACGCTGGTGGTGGCATACGCCAAAGTACATTTATGGATTTGAGTGAAGAGCTATGGGAAGAAACGTTCAAATTAAATGTAAATAGTGTTCTCTTATGCTCCCAAGCTGTATTAAGACATATGATTCCGAAAAAAACCGGAAAAATTATTAATGTATCATCAACAGCTGCACGTATTGGAGGAGCAGGTGAAAGTATTCATTACGCATCTGCTAAAGGGGCGATAAATACAATGACGATTGGAATGTCCAGAGAGCTAATTGAATATGGAATTATCGTGAATGGGGTAGCACCTGGAATGGTAGAAACACCTTTTCATGATAAATTTGCACCTGGCGATAATCGACTTGAGCGTATGGCTTCATCTGTACCTATTAAACGGGCTGCAACACCTACGGAAATAGCAGAGGTAATTGCTTTCCTTTCTTCTGATGCTTCAAATTATATCCTCGGAGAAATTATAAATATTAGTGGTGGGAGATAATTAAAAAGAAGGGACAAGTGCAAGGAATAAAGATCAGAAATGGATGGTCTTCAGCTCTTTTTTCTTATTGCGTTTCAATTAATGATTTTTTGTCAAAGTAATTAAGGTAAATAGTTGCAGGGGGGAGTAATTTAATGAGTTATAAAAATACTTTTATTGAAATTTCAGAGGATTCGGTAGTTAATTCTGCTATTACACCGCTCCCAAGAAATAACAAACCTACCATAGCTTCGATTGAATATGACTTAATCAGTAATAACCCTTACAAATATACGCAGGAAGATGTCCAAATTCAAACTTATTTGATTAAAAACCAAATTAAATCAGATGAATTAGATGAAATCAGAAAACATTTTTTTCAAAAACCTAAAGCATGTTTTAGAGCTTCACCATTGGTAAAGAAGTATGGGTGGGGAATACATTACGATGATGAAGGAAAACTTGCAATATATGATGTTAATAGTGAAAGGTACGAGCAATTTCTCAAATCGGGTAATATCACTTTATTAAAAGGTATGCGTTCTATACGGAGAGGAAAATAACGAAAGAAATCACGAATCTTTTATTTGCCTTGAGTGTAAACAAAAGATTCGTTACATATTCCGAGACTAATGTACAGTGGAACAATCCCTTCTTCTTCTGTGCTGTAGTTAATTATATAGACCAACTGGAGGCAGAGCATGAACGAGAACGAATTTTTTGTTTATCATATCGTTACTAGCAATAAAATGAGCACAGGGCAGATAATTAACTTTGACAAGAACCAAAAAAACACCTTATATAGCTTCTTCTTTGATAGGGAACAATTGAACTCTAAAGGTGAAGACTTTATTAAGATTTTATACGGTCATTATACAAATGAGGGCTTGAACATTAGTAAAGAGAATACCGAAGTAGCTATTCAGTATGTAGGTCAAACAATTAGAGCTATTAGAGAAGTAGTAGTAGAAATGGTTAGACTACAAGAACATCCTGAATATCCTTCAAGATTGTCTTGCTTATACGCTGCTAAAAGTTATGAAGACGTTTTGAAATGGAAAGAAATATTTGATTCATATAATCGTAATGTTTTGCAGATTGTTAAACTTCGAGTTATTGGGAATTATTTTGAAGGTGATGCAAATCTTTTACCAAAGGAGGATGGGGTTCCTTTCTCTCAAAAAATTGAACAAGCTAGAGAATATTGGAAGGGAAATGTTAAAAATGAGCTTACTGAACTTTTGATAAACGGAAAAATTGAAGTGGTAGAAATTATTGATGATTTCTCATCTTAAATTCTGGAAAGTCTTTAAAGGCAACTTTTCATATAACGAGGAAGGATTGTTGAAAAAGATAGCGAATCTATTAAATTGGGTAGTTAACTAATTCGACTAAAAGGATTAAAAAATGGAAAAAATAAATGGAATCATTGATGTACTCATTAATAAAGGTTTAATAATAAATGATCATCTAGAATTGCAGGGGTTAAAAAGTGGTACAACTGATGGTATTTTATATACGATCCTGTTGAAAAATGTACCAACCTACGTGATAAAGATAGACCATCCTGAGATAATAACTTCCACTGAGGAATTCCTACTTGCATATAAAAATGTGACATTGTTGCCAGATGTCTTTTACACGGATAATAAAAAAGAATTTATTATTTACTCTTATATACATGGGGAAACGCACTATAATCGGGGATCGAAATTACAATGGATGAATATTTTAACTAAAACTTTATTCAATAATTATGAAAAGGTGGACAAAGATACACCTTGGGGAAGAATAAATGGGATTCATAGAAACTCCTGGTCAGACTTTAATCAAAGTAGTTTTGAGTCTGCCAAAATGAACATAGGTAAGCTTTTACCGAGCGAGGACCATAAAAGAGTAGAGTTGTTGGTAAATAGATTAAAAACTTATCATGATCAAGAGGAAAAGTATTATCTTCATGGAGATACTGGTGTTCATAATTTTGTATACTTTTCTAATGAGTTAAAAGGAGTTATTGATCCATCACCGTTAATCGGTCCCAAAATTTACGATTTTACCTATGCGTTTTGTTCTTCGCCAGATAGTCTAGATGTCAATACACTTTTTTCATCGTTTTCCTTGTGGGACGGGAATGCATCCTTTACTAAAGAACGACTTTTGGATGAAGTTGTTTTTCAATTATATACACGTATTGGAGTGTGTATTAAAGTTCATCCGCACGATTTAAATGGTTATATGGAAGCCTGGAAGGAATGGAGAAAGTATCTTCCTTCTAACTTATACTAAACTGATGTTTTAGTGGAATAAAGTGAATCGAAATAATCAAATTTAAAAACAGTTCTTGAAATTAAAGGAAAGCCAACGTTTGGATTCAAACGTTGGCTTTTATATACAGTGAAATCAATTGTTAAAGCGGCTGAGACATAAGTATATTTTCAAAGCAAAATTAATTCACACCAGAAAAACGCGAGAAATCAACGTTTATAAAATTGATCTCTCGCGCTTTTTAAGGTTTTGACCAGTTATGTCCCAGCCTCTAACTATCATTAACTAATTTTAGTTCCATTTGGTACAGATTGGTCAGGCGTTAGTAGAATCACATCGCCGTCTTCAGGCACTCCACCAATAACTAAAACTTCTGATTTAAAGCCTACCACTCGACGAGGAGGGAAATTAACAATAGCTACTACTTGCTTACCAACAATGCCTTCTGGTGTATAGCGTTTGGTAATTTGAGCAGAGGATTGCTTGATTCCCAGATTTTCTCCAAAGTCAATTTTCATTTTAATGGCAGGAACTCTTGCTTTCGGCAGTTCTTCAGCTTGAATAACTGTACCAATTCTTATATCTAGATTAATAAAGTCTTCTATAGTTGCCATAAAAGTACTCCTCGAATGAATGTAATTATGAGGCTCTTCGCCAAAACGTGTGGTTGATTTCCGTTCCGGCTGGGCGCTTTCCTGGGGGCGTCCGATGAGCCGCTTCACTCGCGTTGCTCGCTCCAGGGTCTCATCTGTGACGCTGATCCCCAAGGAGTCGCCCGGCCTCCACTCCATCAACCTATATTGCATACGTTTTAACAAATGTCACCCACAACTTTTGGTGATGAGCTAATTATGATAAATATTATCATGGAACAACTAAATACTCAAAAATTTTCAAATTGCAAAGACACTTGTGAAATTTTTTCGATGAACTTTAGTAAACGGATATATATATAATGCTTCGATAGCTACCAAATTTCAACAGAGTGAGTACATTCATTTTGGTTAGAATATGGTTTTATATACAGTTAATAATACAAAAATACAAGCATTTTTTTGTTTTAACCTCAAATAATAATGATTAGGTATCATTATTTGCAGGAGGTGAAAACTTGAGGAAATATTATCTATTGATCGCACTATGCATTTTAGGGATCTTTGTATTTTTGGTAGATGAAAAATCTTTTGCTGACAAAGGAAGGAAATATTACGAAGAAGCGGGACAAATTTTGTGGGATATAAAAACGGATGAAAAAGTAATTGCCTTAACCTTTGATGATGGTCCTCATAAAAAGTACACACCTGACGTTTTAGATATATTATCCAAATATAATGCAAAAGCCACATTCTTTATTGTGGGTGAAAATGCAGAAAAAAATCCTGAGCTTGCTTTACGCGTTTACGAAGAAGGACACGAGCTGGCCATCCACACATATACGCATCCTTTAAGAACGAATGTTTCTAAATTAATGAAAGAGATAAAACAATCACATGCAACGATTTTTGGTATAACTGGATCTTCTCCTGTTTTATTTAGACCAGTTAAAGGCCAGTATACGGATGCCATGATTGATGCAATTGTCAAAGAAGGGTATAAAGTTGTCATGTGGTCATGGCATTTAGATACATTCGATTGGAAAAATCCTGGAGAAAAGAGGATTGTTAATACTGTTTTAAAAGGTGCTAAGCCTGGAAGTGTAGTGTTATTTCATGACGGTGGTGGAAATCGTGAGCAAACCGTGAGAGCATTGAAAAAAATTTTACCAGAACTTGAGAAGCAGGGATATAAATTTGTAACGATTTCAGAGCTCCTTGATATTCAAAAATCAAGTAATAAAGATGGAAAATAATTAATGATTTGAAAGCTCGAAAAGGCAAAACTTGGTTTCTGATGTAAATTAAGTCTTGCCTTTATCAAATATTTCATAATATTAATCGCTCCTATAGTTACACTCTGCAGTTGGTTTTGAGACATTGTTTTTTGGAAGAAACCTTGTAAAATAATATTTGTAGTAAACTTTATGGTAATTTCGACCATAAATGTTTTGTGTTGGTTTCTAAAGAGGGGTGAGGGTATCATATTATGAATGACTACATTAAAACAATGAGGCAAATGATCGGGCATGAAACTCTATTGACTATTGGATGTGGAGCAATAATTGAAGATGATATGGGACGTATACTTTTACAAAAAAGGACTGACAAGGATGTTTGGGGAATCCCAGGGGGCATCTTGGAAATCGGAGAAACCCTTGAAGAGACGGTTAAAAGGGAGGTCTTTGAAGAAACTAATATTATTCTGAACAATGTGACATTATTTGGATTGTATTCAGGTGAAAATGGTTATGCAGAGTACTCAAATGGAGATAAAGTATATAGTGTTCAGATAATTTTTTACTCAAACGATTATAAAGGTACTATACAAATCAATGATGAAAGTAGTGAATTATACTTTGTATCGAGAAATGAAATACCATTAAACCTTAATCCTCACCAAGCCCCATTTATTGAGGATTGGAGCAATGATATGCCTACACCAGTAATAAAATGAAAATGTTTTTGAACTTATGGGGGAGCGTTTTTTAAGTCTAGTAATATCTCAAAAATCCAAGCAGGGATTCTTTTAATACGGCAGTATTATTAAGCTTTTACATATTTAAAAATGGACTAATGTATTATATAATCAGAAAAATGTAGTATTTTCTAAAAAATCAATAGAATGAAAGGGGAATAAGATGAAACAAATTATTGCATTAGGGGGAGGGGGCTTTTCTATGGAGCCTCATAATCCATTATTAGATACATATATTTTGCAGCAGTCTAACAAAGTTAATCCTAAAATTTGCTTTGTTCCGACCGCAAGTGGGGACTCGGAAAACTATATTTCGAGGTTTTATTCTTTTTTTGATTCACAAAAATGTATTCCGTCCCACTTATCTCTTTTTTCTCCGCCAACTCGAGATTTAGAAAGTTTTATTTTGGAAAAGGATATTATTTATGTTGGTGGGGGAAATACTAAAAATCTTTTAGCTTTATGGAAAGAATGGTCGTTAGATCGCATTTTTAAGACAGCTTGGCATGAGGGAATCCTTTTAACAGGCATTAGCGCTGGCTCAATTTGTTGGTTTGAAGAAGGAATAACAGATTCATATGGCGGAGGAGATTTAGAACCGATAAATTGTTTAGGGTTTCTTCCAGGAAGTAATTGTCCTCATTATGATGGAGAAATCAATCGAAAACCAGCTTATCATAATTTGGTCCAAACTAAAAAACTCTCATCTGGCCTTGCCGTTGATGATGGAGTGGCAGTTCATTTTATCGATCAAGATGTTCATAAAATTGTTAGTTCAAAACCTGAAGGGAAAGCATATAGGGTTTCTGTTGATGAGGGGATCAATGAGCAAGAATTATTTGTAGAATATTTAGGACATATGTATTGATTACAAATTAAAAGAAAAACCGCCCTTATGATACCGCTTCACTGTAGCAATTGTAAGTGTAAGGGCGGTTTTATTTTACTATACTCCGATCAAAAAAATCTAATGATAACTCTACTTTCGTCGTGAGTTGCTCAATAATACTATAATCTTCAGGCGGAAATACTTTATCTAAAGTATTTTTCCGTATTCTAAGTAATTTTCAACTTTAAAAATGATAGTTGGTTAAAATTTTGTCACTATTTTTTTCAACATTCCACTTGGGACGGTTTCACTATTTGAGAGACAATCTATTTCTCCAAAGACTAAAAAACTATCTTTTGCCCTTGAAATTGCTACATTCAATAAACTTTTACTAGCATCAATAAAATAACATCCATCACTCTTCCCGTATACAGTGGACATAATAATTATGTTTCTTTCTCCGCCCTGGAATGTATGAATAGTACCTACAGATACTAGTGATTTTAATTCGTTCGGTAATTCCTTTTTAATCGCTGAAACTTGCATTTTAAAAGGTGTAATTATTCCTAAAATATTTCTAGGATCTGTTTTTGAATACACTTCTTTTAATTGTTCAAAATTGTTAACTACCCAATTCGCTATTTCTTTTGCTTCTATTTCATTATATCTACTACCTGCACGTTTATTGGATTGAACACTATTGATTTGGTAATGCCCAAAATGAGGGATAGACAGTTCATTTAATTTACATTTTTTATCTTGTATTCCTAATCCTCTTTTTGGCTCTAAATTGCCTTTATAAACTAACTTGTTGCAATAATCAATAATTTCATCATAACAGCGTCTATGCTCACTTAAAAACAGTCCTCGTTCGCCAAATTTCTCATAGTTACAACTTTTACAAGCAACCTTCATCACACTAGACTCTGATGTATTTATTCCGCTTGTTGTCAAAATTTCAAATTCTTCTTTCTGGCTAATAACCCCAGCAGTTTTTGCTAAAGATAAATCGAGGTTTCTATGAATATTCCATACCGGTTCAATTTGATATATATCGCCTACTACAACAGCTCGTTTCGCTAATGAAAATGAACATGCAGCAATCTCAGGAGTGACTTGTCCAGCTTCATCTACAATTAATAAATCTATTTTATTATAGAGATATTTATGTTGTTTTTCCTCATAAGCACGAAGTAGCTTTGGTAATTGATAAAAAGTCATAACAAAACAAGGTGTGAGCATACTTAAGTTTTCATATACTAAATTCAGTACATTTTCGAAAGTCTTACCTTTTTGTTTGGCGCTAAGTCTTCTTGCTTTTAACCATCTGCATTCATAATAATGTACTGCTAGCCAAAATGATAAATATCTTAAAGAAGTATCCAAAAGACTATTTAATTGATTAATATTTGTGACACTCGAAATGTCAATGTCCTTACTTTCAATAACATTTAAACAGATTAAACTATCAATAACTTCCTGTATATTTACCTTTATTTCTTTCACTTTTTTACTTAATTGTTCTTTATCTTGAATGTTTTTCCTTACATCCTTAATAATCGAACTATAGCTTGAAATAATATCGTCTATATCCATTTGATCGTTTAGAAAATCTTCTTCAATGTTTATGAAGGTATTTATTCTATCCTGAATCTTTTGTTTAAAACTCGGCAAAAATTTTAACCAATGATAATAAAAAGGAATTTTCTTATATTCCGCTTGCCATTCATTTACTCTTAACTTCAAATTTTCTAATTGAACTTTGCCATTTTCAATTTCATTATCGATGTCTGAAATAAACGTATTGATATTTTTTTCAATTTGACAAATATCGAAATATTCATTAAATAAATTCAAAAGAATACTAGTAGCATTATTAATTTGTTTTAGCCTGTTTGAAATTTGGTTTTCACAATTATTTAAAGAATGAATGGGTGTGTTAAAATAAGTAGCACACTCTTGCATAAATTTGTCTTTAGACTTCTGAACATTTTCGGCGTTTTCTACAGTTTCAAAGAAATGATCTCCCGAAGGATTTGTATGGTGAAATCCTTTTGTTGTTGCTTCGGTCACCTTACTAGACGAAGGAAAATAAACAGCTAAACTTTTTACACCCTCTACCCATCTATTTTCTAAATTAGAATGGGACCATTTTTTTTCTATTTTCCCAAAGGACTCAATAATATTCGTAACAGCTTGATTATTTGTCGAAGAAGCTACAATGAGTGGGGCTTTTTCTTTTTTTAAAGCCTTTTCTACATATAAATTTGCCACAAGTGTTTGTAAGAGTGTTGTCTTACCAGTACCAGGTGGACCATTCACTGCTAAGACTTCACCTTCTTCCATATTATTGAAATGAATGAGGCATTCTCTTTGAGAAGGGGAAAGTCCATACTCTCCTCCCATCTGACCAATATGTTTTTGTGATTCATCCACAGAATTTTTGATCAAAGGTTTTAATTGGCTAAACTCTTTCTTGATAAAGTTTAAATATAACTTGGAATGTTTATAATTACCTTTTATCAAATCATCATATAGCGCTAATATATTTCGAGTTGCATTTATAGTTTCGTCCTTGAAAATGTAAATGGTTTCTTCCAATTCAATATCATTTACTACTAAATCCAATAGAGTATGTCCAGTGATTTGCTCATACATACATTTACACAAATTAAAATAGGATTCCCAATCAGTACATTTTTTAAATTCGTGCGAGTAAGTACTCATATAATCATCGAAAGTTTCTAAATTGCCAACAGCTACAGTTTCATCTATTAAAGGAAATAAATATTCCCTTGGTATCCAAGGTGTCTTCACTTCTGGAGGTAATAGTTTTCCTTGTGTGTTTATCAAAGCAGGAATGAAAAAAATTCCAGCTAATTCCTCAGTGTTGTTTTGGGTTTTTTCCTGACTTTTATAGATTGTTTTAATTGTCTTTGCAACAATTATTACTTCTTTAAAATCCTCCGAATGATTCTTATCTTTACTAAATAAATATTGAAACGTTATTTCTGGAATCACACCTAGTTTAAAATCTTGAAATGAAACAGTGTTATATGTACTTCTTTTAAAATCTATTGATAACTTCGCCGCTACACTATCTCTAAAATATTGGGTTATATGTAGATTCATAATTACATCCTTTCATTTTAATGGAATATTAAAGTTATAGAATACTAATAAATAACATAGTTGGCAAGTTAATGTTAGTGGGTGATTTAAGTTGTTTAACATCAAATGTTGGGGTAGGCACAAAGTGAAACTTCTACAAAAGTTCCAGCCACTGATCTGTTTGTTGCCATAAACACTGTAGAATCTTTGCTAGTTTTTTTCAGCAGGAACGGCAGGGCATTCACCGCCTTTCATAAAAAAACACGTAATCCCTAACATTTTGTAATTATGTTACAAAGATAGGGGTTACGTGTTTTACATTGCAATTATTCAGATAAAGAAATTTTCCGTCCTTTACCAAAAGGAATACATAATGGAGTGCCAAAAATAGGGTCAGTCACCATTTGACAATCTAAATCAAAGACTTGTTTTACTAACGTAGTCGTCATGATTTCTTCAGGCCTTCCTTCTTGAAAGACGCCGCGATCTCGAACGGTAATAATATGATCAGCGTACCGACAGGCCAAATTTATATCGTGTAGGACCATAACAATTGTACGTTTTTGCTGTTGATTTAATTCAAATAGTAAATCTAAAACTTCTATTTGATGTGTTAGATCTAAGTAAGTAGTGGGTTCATCTAAAAGAATAATATCGGTATCCTGTGCAAGTGTCATCGCAATCCAGGCACGTTGACGTTGACCACCTGAAAGCTCATCGACCGGTTTATCCTGCAAATGATCAACGCCCGTTGCTTGTAAGGCGTTGATCACTACCTCTTCATCTTTCTCTGTCCATTGTTTGCGCCAGCTTTGATGAGGGTAACGACCTTGTTTAACAAGTTGTAATACGGTTAATCCCTCTGGTGCTACTGGTGATTGGGGAAGAATAGAAAGTTTTTTTGCTACTTGTTTAGTCGATAATTTAAAAATATCTTGTCCATCTAATAATACAGAGCCGTTTTTAGGCTTTAATAACCGAGCAATTGAGCGTAAAAGTGTAGATTTTCCACAACCGTTGGCGCCAATTAGCACTGTAATTTCATTCATCGGAATAGATAAATTTAGATTTTCAATAATATTGGAATCACCGTAATTTAGTGTAAGTGATTGAGTTTCTAAAGTTATAGTCATAAAATTTGACTCCTTTATTTTCTAGGGTTTCTAAATAATAAATAGATGAAATAGGGGGCACCAATGGCGGCCGTAAAGACACCCGCTGGTACTTCTAAAGGACTAAATGCAGTTCGTCCGATAATATCTGCAACCATTACTAGTAAAGCGCCAATTGCGGCAGATGTAGGGATTAACACACCGAATGACGGCCCTACGATGCGTCTTGCAATATGTGGTGCCATTAAGCCGACAAAACCGATCGCGCCTGCAAATGCAATAGCACTGGCAACTAGACTTGAGCTCAAAAGTAATAGGAAGAGACGTGTTTTTTGTACAGATTGACCTAAACTAGTAGCCGTATCATCACCCAATTCTTGAACATTTAACTGTCGAGTAATAAAAAATGTTATAAGTAGGAGGACTAGTATCAATGGAACTACTATTTGAATTTGATTCCAATCTGCACTTTTAACACTCCCTGTGATCCACTTATTTGCTTCGCTTGCTTGATAGATAGGGCCAATAATCATCAACATCGTCGTAATGGCTTGCATAAATGCAGAGACGCCGATACCGATTAACACAAGACGAGTTGGTGTTACACCATCTTTCCAAGCAAATACGTAAACAATAATTCCAACGAAGGTTGCTCCAATAAAACCTGCAAGAGGTAACCATTCAATACTAACTGTTAAAGAATGATTGGAATCACTAAATATAGCTAAAAAACCAACGACCGCAGCTCCGCCACCTGCGGAAATACCAATAATATCAGGGGAGGCTAGTGGGTTTTTTATAATTCCTTGTAATATAGCACCCGCCACGGCTAAAGCCATTCCAGCAAAAGCTGCAAGAAAAATTCTAGGCATTCTGAAATCAACAATAATTAATTGATCAAACTCAGAGCCTTTGCCGAACAAAGTTTGGATCACCGTCAAAGGATTTATAAACGACTCACCAAATGAGGCACTAAAGAAAAAGACGGCAAGTGTAATGATGCCAATAAAAGTCAGTTTTTTAGAAGCTTTGACATCAAGCAAAAATGATATTTTATTTTGTAGTAAACGTACTGTTTTTAACTGTTTCATTATTTTTTTCCACCTTTTCGCGCAAGGTAAATAAAGAATGGCGTACCAATCATCGCTGTCATTACTCCTACTGGTACTTCTTGAGGCATAATGATATAGCGTGCTGCCACATCGGCTATTAGTAAAAGAATGCCACCTAATAGTGCAGCCATTGGAATGAGCCAACGATGATCTGTGCCAACAAACTTTCGCGCAAAATGGGGTACGACAATTCCAACAAATCCTATTGGACCAGCTATCGCAACTGAACCACCTGCTAATAATATGACAATAATACCTACTATAAACTTCATCCATCCTATTGGTAATCCTAGGCCTTTCGCTACATCGTCCCCAAGAGCAAGAATATTCATTTTAGAAGAGATGAATAGAGCGCCAATCCATCCAATTACTAAATAAGGTAATACAGATAATAGAATTTCAAGCTTTCTCCCTTGTACGGAACCAGCTAACCAAAACAGTACTTGATCGAGTGCTGCTTCGTTTGTTGCAAGTAATCCTTGCGTAAAGGAAGCAAATAATGCACTAATAGCGGAACCTGCTAACGTTATTTTGACTGGTGTTATTGCGTCTCGTCCAGCCGAGCTAATACCATAAACAGATAGAGCAGCTATTGTGGCACCTAAAAATGCAATCCATGCAAAGGCTTGCAAACTTGAAACATGGAAGAAAATCATAGAAAAAACGACCGCGAAGCCTGCTCCTGCATTGATTCCTAATATTCCAGGTGATGCTAAAGGATTCTTTGTTAACGTTTGCATAAGCACGCCTGTAATAGCTAAGGAAGCACCCACACATGTAGCGATGAGTGCTCTTGGAATACGAACATTTTGAATAATAATATGCTCGTTAGAATTATTAAACTGTGTAAAAGATTCAATAGTCGTTTGAATGGACGTATTTGCATAGCCGTATACAATACTGATGCCCATACAAAGGAGTAGGAGTAATGTTCCTACTAATAGTGCTAGTGTTTTTGAAAAATTATTTTTTAAAATCATCTACATTCATACTCTTTCTTTCTATATTTGTAAAAAACTATTGACGGTGATAGATTTTTACAATATGATTAATTTCGTTCTCAATCAGATGAAAATGATTCTCATTATCATCGATTATTTTATCATATACATAGGAGGAAGAAAAGATGCAAAAGAAATTTCATAAGCTACTAGCTTTGCTTGCTGTTGTCGCTGTATTTTTGTTAGCTGCATGTGGCAATAACAAGGAAAACACTAAAAAAGAAGAAAGTTCAACTAAGAGCACTGCTTACAGTGTAGAACACGCGATGGGGACAACTGAAATAAAAGACACGCCAAAACGTGTTGTTGTTTTAACAAATGAAGGAACAGAAGCACTTTTAGCTTTAGGTATTAAGCCGGTAGGGGCTACACAAGCATTTTCAGGTAACCCTTGGTATGATCATTTAAAAGATCAGATGGAAGGCGTAGAAGTTGTCGGTTATGAAATGGAAATTAACATTGAAAAAATCGCTTCTTTAAAACCAGATTTGATCATTGGAAATAAAATAAGACAAGAAAAAGACTATGAAAAATTAAGCAAAATTGCGCCGACAGTTTTCGCAGAAACATTACGTGGTGACTGGCAAGAAAACTTTAAGCTTTATGCAAAAGCGGTAAATCAAGAAGCTAAAGGCGAGGAAGTTTTAAAAGCATACGAAGATAAAGTTCTAGCTCTAAAAGAAAAGCTTGGTGATAAAACGAACCAAGAGGTTTCATTCGTACGCTTTATGGCTGATAAATCTCGAATCTACTATACAGATTCATTCTCAGGCGTTATTTTTGATTCTTTAGGATTCAAACGTGTACCAGAGCAAGCAGAACTATTTAAAGATAACGCGAAATTAGGAAACTTAGCTGTTGAGGTAGGTAAAGAAGTAATTCCTAAAATGGACGGAGATGTTCTTTTCTACTTCACTTACATGCCAACAAAAGATGAAACAGGATTAGCTACTGAAAAAGAATGGACAGAAGATCCACTTTGGAAAAACTTAAGTGCTGTACAAAAAGGCAATGTCCATAAAGTTGACGATGTCATTTGGAACACAGCAGGCGGTATTCTTGCAGCAAATATTATGCTTGACCAAATTGAAGAAATTTTTGCTAAATAACAAATCAAATTCACAAAACGCTATACTTCCATCAACAAAGGATGAATGTATAGCGTTTTTTTATGCGCTAAACGTAATTAAATTCCATAAAGGGCTAAATTCTCTGTTACTCACATTACCCAAGAAAAATTTGACTTCAATTTGAAACAAAATATGGGAGTTAGCGTAAAATAAGTAGGGGGTGTGGAGTTTGAGGTATTTATTAATTGGTGTTTTCTTATCACTATGTGCTGTCTTAATATCCATGATTTTTTGGGGAATGGAAAAAGTCTATTTAGTTACGGGGACGATCGGTTGTATCTTCATTGGCATAGCAATGATTCTTTCAGGTTCCATGGTAAGTGGGGATAGGATGAGGGCAAACCTCGCAACCGAATCAACTGAAAATAGGGATGAGCGCAATAAAATTACTACGAATTCCTTACTAATTGCTTTACCTAATATTATTGTAGCAATTTTATTTTACTATTTAAGTAAATAGGAAACGTTGAATTGTATCTAAAATAAAAGGTCACTCGGACAAAAGTGACCTTTTTGTATGAACTGAAGTGTGTAAGGCTGGTGCATGATCCTGCTATTACTATGATATGTTATTTAGCAACAGCGATTTTGGAAATGATTATTTGTGACAATGATAAATAGCATTAACTTCTTCGTTAAAAATCTGAATCGAAAGCTTATTCAATTCTAAAAAAATTAAAAAAATTTAGCTATTAATACAAGAATGTTGCGCCGACAATAATTAAAAGAATGAAGAGAACAACAATTAATACGAATGATGAACCACCGCCATAGCTACCGCCACCGCCATAGCAACTGTTGTAGTTACCAACATTTCCACCTTGCCAGTATCCCATAAAGCACCCCTCCTTTCTACTATCTATAATATGTATAGATATAAGAAGGAAGGGTGGTAATCATCTAAGTTATGAAAATTGTATTCAAGTTATAAATTAAAAAGGGTCACTCACAAAAAGTGACCCCTAGTAACGAGTATTGGAGTGCAAAGCTAAATTAGCTTTACACTACTATTATTATGATGAATTGCTTTTTTTCTATAGTGAATTGCCTGTAATAAAAATTTAATTGGAAAAGACTCCAGATTAGTTTTTTCTAAAAGATCAGGCTCATCACCATAACGTGTGGTTGATTTCCGTTCTGACTGGGGGAGTCCGATGAGCCGCTTGGGCCATTTCAAACCAAACTTTTTAGAATAATAAAATTGAAACTATTACAATTCTCAATCGTATAAATTAGAGACGGGTTCAAGGAGGTGTTGGTGCTATGCCATTTATTGGGTGGGCTATTCTAACTTTTTCAATTGTATGTTTCTTACCTTTCTTTATCTGGCTTTCTGCTAGTTATCTAGGTAACGAAGATCGCTCAAAAAGAAAAAATAACTATTGGGTATTTTTAGCAACACTTGGATTATTAAATTCCATGAATCTTTTCTTATTTAAGATTCAAGATACATATTTTTTAGCAATAACAATCTCAAGCATTTTGTTATTTAGCTTATATATGTTTTTAAATGTACGAAAAGATAAAAGAAAAGTATCATTTAGATAGTCTTTCAGGACAGCTTCGCATATGGTACATTGAATGAAGCAAAGTTCCCCAAAAAAGTAGACATTGTAATATACATGTCTACTTTTTGGGGTATTTTTTGCCTTTAAAAATTTGAAATGTACTTAGCAGACTTAATAGCACACTACAGCAAAACTCTTTTTAAAGAAAAAAATGCAGTGAAAAAGCCGATTAGAATATTCCAATCAGCTTCTGTTATTAAATTTTTTCTCTGTTTCAATACCCGCATTGAAAACAGACAATACCATAATAAAGAAAAATAGGATTTGAATGAACCTGTCTGCTGTCCAATATCCTAAATAATTCATGAAAACAAGGATGACAAATAAAATAGCAGAAATAATGGGAGAACAAAGGCGTAATTTATGGAGCATTTAAATCCTCCTTTTTTTGTTAATCAATCTAAGCTTAACATAAAAAAGGATATAAAAAGGCTCATCACCAAAAGTTGTGGATGACATTTTTAAAATTATATGCACTGTATATTGGTTGATTGGAGTGGAGGCTGGGCGACTCCTAGGGGATTAGCGTCACAGATGAGACCCTGAGCGAGCAACGCGAGTGAAGCGCTCATCGGACGCCCCCAGGAAGCTCTGCTCTGCGCGAAAGCGAAGCGTCAGCGGCAAATGTTTTAGCTGTGCGAAAGCGAAGCGGCAGCAACAAAGCGCCCAGTCGGAACGGAAATCAACCACACGTTATGGTGATGAACCAATAAAAACCTCTTTTTTGCTACTGAGAAATTTAAGGGAAGTATCCATTTCAAAGAGATGAGCTGTACAGAGTCTTTGTTTAAATAGGTTTATTAATAATGTGTGTCCACACTAAAATTGCCACTGTACCAACACATATGAAAACGGCATAGATAATACCGCTAATGTCACCCAAAAATTCTAGTCCAAAAGGTAAAAGAAAAGTAGCAATACCTACTATGTAAGAGAAAATCCCGGAGAGCTTAGCCAGTTTTTCTTTATCACCAATAAAACTGTCTTCTTGGTAACCTGCAATGAGCCACAGTTTCTTTTTAATATGAATTTGATAACCCATGAAAATAATAATGAAAGCAAGAACAATACAAATAATAAATCCACCAATCACTTAACATCACCTCATTTATTTTAGCTTTAATATATATACGAATGAAAATAATGGAGGTTTCGAAAATCATTTCTGATCATTTCTGATTTTGATAACTGAACAGTAAAAAAACTGACAACTAATGTTATCAGTAAAAAGAATGATATTACCTACCTTTATGTTTATCTTTAGACTTTTGAACTTTGATATTTCTAATATAACTTTTTCGTTCTTCTTTAAGTCGTTTGCAGGTAACTGATTTTTCTTTTTTCCTAAGCTCAAATTCAGCTTTAAGAGCTTCTTCAGCTTTAGAAGAAATACTAGGCTTCTTAAGTTCTTTAGCTACTTTTCTTTGAAGTCTTTTTGGGTTGATTTTTTTTACTTTATTTTGTTGGATAGGTATTCCACTATGTTTATCATTATTTTTGATAAAATCCAACAAATTCGTATTTACAAAATCAAAGACTTCTTGATCTTTAGGTTCTTTTCCAAAAATATACCGGTATGCTTTGTATTTGTTTTCGGAAATGTTTTCTATTAGCCCTATATAAAATTGTCCATCATAACAAATGGTTAGTTTCATAGTAGGTCCCTCCTCATAAATTAAACTTGAATGATGGACATCCCGAGGAGGGGAAGGTTACTGACACCAAAATAATGATGCATCCGGACTACCAACCGAATCGTGTTTTTTCATCCAAGTATGTATTATAAACGATTTATTATTTTTTGTAAAAAATTTCCCTGTAAAAAGTCTTAATCATATCCAAAGTATAGGTAAGAAAAAATGGTGAAGTTCAGATAACAATGAGAGAGAAGAAAAAAGGGTCACTCGAACCAAAGTGACCCTAAACCACAAACTAGGAGGCACAAAGCTAAGTTAGCTTTACACTACTATTAATATGATTTGGTAGCTATGTTTGTATAGTGAAATGCCTGTGAATTAGATTAAAAAATTAAAGTTGAAAGGGACTACTTTAACTTTTTAGATTTTGTAATATTCCCATTTTACTTTTTCTACTTGCTCTCCCTATTTATTTAAGATGTAAACGTAGCAAGGTAAAATAAAGTGGCATTTGACAAAAAGAAACCTTATTCATATAACCAAACATCGCTATGCTAGAAGACCAAAGGCAAAAAAATAATTATCAAATCAAATGCTTTGGATTTCACGTTTTGACTATTTGTTATATTTCGTTCATCATTTTCCTCAATTGTTGTTCCTTTGTCTTATGCATTTCAGCTATCAATTGAGTTATACCCTTACCTAATAGCGTGACTCCGCAAACTCCAATTCCTATTGATGTTGTTAAGAGATCACTGCCAAGGACCAAGACCTTGTCTGTTTATATATTCATAGAGTTTCTGATATATTAGTATAATAGAAAAAATTACATGTGGAGGAAATTTAAAGGTTCATCACCAAAAGCTGTGGATGACATTTTTTAAATATATGTGCTGTATATTAGTTGCTCTTCGTTCCGGCTGACGCGCTCAGTCGGTACGAAACAACCACACGTTATGGTGATGAGCCACTTTAGTGGATAATAGGTGTTAATGACATCAAGAGACACAAAAAAGTGATTTTGAAATTTTAATAGACGAAGGAGATGTTGAAAATTGAAAGAGAATAGTAACATAACAAACAATGTTTATAATAATGAGAATGATAGATATCCTGAATTTGAGAAAAATGTAAAAAGCTATTTTGATGAAGCGATTAGTAATAAAAAATTATTTAAAACAAATGTTCAAGGTCTGTTTGATTTGTATTTAGATAATTTACCAGTAGAAGCTAGACAACATTATACTTGTAGCTCTTGTAGAAAGTTCATTGAGCGATTTGGTGGTCTTGTAACGATTGATGAAAATGGCATTATGGCATCAGCTATATGGAATGAGGATATAGCTCCTCCATTTTTTAAAGCTGCTGTTTTAGCAATGAAAGATGCGGTTTTAAACTCAAAAATTATTGGTGTATTTATTTCAAACTCACCGGTATTAGGGCAGCCTAGTACTGGGAAGTGGAATCATTTATCCGTTGTTGTTCCTGAAGAAATGGTGAACCATTCTAGATTACAAACTGCGGGGCAAGTGATGGCGGAAAAGCTAGAAGAATTCAAAATGCTAACAAATGCATTACTTGATTATACTTTCGAGACAGTTGAACAAGCAGTAGTTTTATTACAATCAGAAGCATTATACCGTTCAGATAGAGTATTAGGGATAGCAGAATGGTTTAAAACATTGCATGAAAAACGAATTAGTATAGGAAACAATAATCAGAAAATAAATATTGTTTGGTTAGCTGTTGCGACAGCTCCTGCTGGATTCTGTCATGTAAGAAGTTCTATGATCGGTACATTATTAGATGACATAGCTTCAGGTATGACAGTTGAATCGGTTACACGTCGTTTTGCCGAGAAGATGAATCCAGCGAATTACATGCGCTCACAAGCTGCTCCAACGCAAAATGCTATTGTAGAAGCAGAAAAAATTGTTGAACAATTAGGAATCGCCAATTCTTTACGAAGAAGATATGCCACGTTTGAAGAGATTCCATCATTTTTGTGGGAAAATCAATCTGAGCAAAAAGTTGTTGAACAAAAGAAAGGCATTTTTGCAAATATTATTCCTAAAGTAAAAACTGCATCTCCATTATCTCTTCCTAGCACAGTGATGACGTGGGAAAAATTCCAACGAACAATACTACCAACTGCAGAAAATATGGAAGTATTGATCGATAATCCTAGTCGTTTTATGGCATTAGTTACTGCGTCTGATGAAACAGCACCAAATATTTTACAATGGAACAATACATTTAGTTGGTATTACCACGGAGGAATAGATGGCGAAATTAAACGGAGAGTAGAAAGTGCTGGCGGAAGATATGAGAATAATGAAATACGGGCTTCATTAATATGGGAAGGTTATACCGACTTAGATCTACATTGCGTAACACCAAAAGGGGAACACATCTACTATGGAGATAAAAGTGATAAATTTGGTGGATTTTTAGATATTGATATGAATGGTGGCCATCATAGAAATCCATCCCCTGTAGAAAATATTAGATGGAGTGAAAATGCTCCAGGTGGTCATTATAGATTTTATGTTCATAATTATTGTGAAAGAGGAAATGGAAGCACGCCGTTCAAAGTTGAATTAGAAGTAAACGGGAAAACATATTCATTTATCGGTGTAGCTGGTGGGGTAGGTTATGTAACGGATGTATTTGAATTTGATTATGTTAAAGGGAGTCAGCCGAATATCAGTAGTCAGTCATACGCAAGTGATGATTCATGGAGAGTTCAAGTAAATAATTTTGTGAAGGTAAATGGGATTACAACTTCGCCAAATTTATGGGGTGAAGAGCCGTTCTCTCATTCCGGAAGTCATATTTTCTTTCTATTGGATGGCGTAAAGGACACTTCGGAAGGAAAAGGTAGAGGATTCTTTAATGAAACGCTTAAAGCTGACTTAAGACAAATTAGAAAAACGCTAGAAGCCTATACCGCTAGTACACCAATTGAAGGTGCCGATCATGCAACAGCTTGTGGTGTGGGATATTCGAAAGATCAAGAATGGAATCTTACGGTTAAAGTAACAGCAAATAATTCTACTAGAGTTATTAAGATTGATAGATGGGATTAAAAGTGGGAAGTAAGTAAAAAAAAGCTCCTAGCCAAAAATTTTGACTGGGAGCTTTCTTTTGGATTTTCGTTGGCAAGTTCATCATTACAGATCATGCTTGTCCAACCGGTAACCTTCTTTCTAACACCGCGTACGTAACCAAAAAACAAGACGCACTTTATAAGGAGAACTGTTTTTAATGTTTATTGCGATGAATTTGCTTCTGTAAAATTCTAAGTCCTACAAATAATATGATTGCTCCAAAAAGTTTATAAAGAATATTCCTTGCAAAAAAGGTCTCACTTGTGATGCTCATCAACAAACTTCCAAAAAGAATAATAATAACACCGAGAAAGCCTATTAAATACCTCATGAGCCAGCCTCCTAACTGAATCAAAAAGGATACATGTTAATGAATTGCTAATCTTTAGGGCAAGAAAGTTTGCTCCTTAAAGCTTCTTGTATGATTAATTGTGAAATCTCATGGTCATTGATGACATAAGATACTTCTTCGGGTTCAACCCAAATGCGTGAAATCGTTTCATGTTCTCGAAGAAAAGGGAGGCACTTTTGAATATCCATCCTATAAAACATTTGATATCCTATTAGGGGGTACTTACCATCAGCATTAAATAAAGGATTCTCTTCGTGACTGACTTCAATTGCTCCAATATAATTGATAGGACCCTTTACATAACCTTCTTCAAATGCCTCTCTATGCAATGCATCTTCAGGTGTTTCTCCTTTCTCTATATGACCTCCAGGTAAGTTAAAACCTCTACCACTTACATGGACCAGCAAAACATTCCCTTTAAAAAAACAAACGCCATGTACACTTGTTACTTTGCTGTAATTGTCTATTTTCTTTTGTGGGAGCCAAGTTAGTTTAACATGATGCCCGCTCCAGTTCGCATAAACTTGATTGTTCATATGCTTCTTTCCTTTGGGTTTATTTTGAAATTGTATCTTTAAAATAAAGTTTGATTAAAAATATCGTGTTAACCCTTATTCTATGGTAAATAAAAAGAATCCATTAAAGATAGATAAAAATGGATTCTTATTCAGCAAATTTATGTTTCAGTTTTATAAAAAAGTCTGTTCATTTTCTACAAGTGTTGCTCAACAATCACGGTATTAGTGAAAAAATAATGAAAAAAACTTTCATCTAATAGGAAAGACTAAACTCTGTCCATTAATGATAAATATTTATGTACAACGGCTTGAGCGAGACAAGTTGATGAATCAACAAAGGAAATTTCATTGGATTTTTTAGCTGTAACAACATTTAAATCTGTACATGCAATGATAGCGGTATCAATCGTTTCAGCTAATTCTGAATAGAATTCATCCCATAATTGAAGGGATTCATTGATTTGCCCTTGTTTTATCTTTGCTATTATTTGATTTATGCAAGTTTGCCAACGATCTTGATGTAAAAAATCATAGCCTTCTCTAACTAAAGCATCTTGAAATATTCCAGACTGAACCGTTGGATTGGTGGCTAAAAGAGCTACCTTTTTTGAGTTTTTTGGTATTTCCTTTATTGTTTCATCAATCATGTTTAATAGGGGAACTGAAACTGATTTTTTAATTTGGTTAAAATAGATATGTGCCGTATTACATGGGACGGCAATAAAATCAACACCTGTTTTTTCAAGTCTGCGAGCACCATTAATAATTGCCATTTCCATGTCCATATGGTTGAGAGGTTTATCAATATAGAAAGGCGTTGGACATGAATAAATCATCATGTGAGGGAAATCAATGTCATTTATTGCCCCATATAATTTTTGGCACTGGTCTACAACTTTATCTACAAATGGCCCAGTAGATTTTGGACCCATTCCTGCTAAAATTCCAATCATAATTTTACCCCCTAAAATAATGTCACCATCTTTTCTATAAGTTTAACATAAGTTCCAATTCCCTTATAGAGAGTTATTCCACGATCCAAAGGGGCAAAACGTCGCAACTTTATTCAAAACATCGCGTATTTTTAGAAACACCATGACTTTATTTAAAACATTATATTTCCATTTTAGTTAATCGTATGGTGTATGTATAGATAAATTGCACCCAATCAATTTGGATGTAGAAATATTTCTAGATTGCCAAAATATCGCAAAAAAGATCAAAAATCATTAATTTTTATTCGGTATGATTATTAATGAAGGGGGAGGTGAAATGCAGTTGAAATATGAATGGGTTATTCAAAAAACAATAGAATGGATTGAATCTCATTTACATGAGCAAATATCCGCTGATGACATTGACGAGGTTACAGGATTTTCAAAGTATCATTTTCACAGGATTTTTCAATCTTCTGTTGGTATGTCTGTCTCAGAATATATTCGAATGAGGAGACTTGCAAATGCGGCAAGTACACTTCTACATACTGAGGAAAGAATTATTGATATCGCATTCTATTATCAATTTGAGTCACAAGAAACCTTTACACGTGCATTCAAAAAATTGTACTGTTTGCCACCAGGGCAATACAGAAAAGTAATGAAAACTATGAGAAGAAATAAGGAGGAATTAATAATGGAAGAGAAAATTAAAGGCTGGTTTATTAGTGGTAGTCATCCTTATAATTACGAAATAGGAATAGATCAGAAAAATGTACATCAAGGAAAAGCATCGGGATATTTAAAATCAAAAACTGTTCACGCTCCAGATGAATTTGCAACAATGATGCAACAATTCAAGGCTGATGAATTTAGAGGTATGAGAATTAAACTCTCTGGGTTTATAAAAACTAATAATGTAAAACAATTCACAGGACTATGGATGCGAGTTGATAGTGCATCAGAGGATATGCTGCAATTCGATAATATGAGTGATAGGCCAATCTTAGGTACAAATAGTTGGAATCAATATTCTATCGTTCTTGATGTACCAGCAAACAGTGCAATAATATCGTTCGGTATTTTACTAACAGGAAAAGGGGAAGTTTGGCTGGATGGACTTAGTATTGAAGTAGTTGATAACGATACCCCTACAACCCATATTACTTTTGAGAACCATCTTTTAGAAGGTCCGACAAATTTATCTTTTGAAGAATAAAATTTTGAGCATCATTCTTGTTAACCTAAAAACAATCAATGAGTCTTGCTATTGATTGTTTTATGGTTAATCGGAATACGCATGAAAAATACAAAATGAGTCACATCTAACTAGGTGTGGCTTTTTCTTTTGCATTTAATAGCTAAGAGTGGATGCAACGGAGAGATTCAATTGTCATCAACTTTACATAACTAAAGAGGTGGTACTATGCAAATAACAGATGGTTCATGGACATTTGATACAGAAGTGATCGATGAGGTCGCAAAAAAAATAAAAAGAGATGAGCAGGAGCGAGAAATGTTAAATGCTTTTGCTCGCTATGTTTATCGTCGCTACAAACAGATTAGAAATACGGTAAACCCTCGGAAGTGTAAATATATGTTGGTCGATCAAGTACGTGAACAATTAAAATCACCAGCAAAATTACAAAAAGTTAGTAAATTATTCAATATGACAGATGAAGAAGTGCAGTACATTGTAGAGTTTGTGAAAAAGTATTTGAAGTATGTAAAATAAACAAAAAGCTCCCGGTCAAATTCAACCGGGAGTACCATTTTAGATTTTCGAAGCCAATGCATCATCATTCTGGATGTTAAACTTTTTGGCTCTGGCGGATTGTTTTATGAGTTTCTTCCTTAAATAACTTTAAAAAATTCATTGCGTGCTTTGCTAAATAGCGATCCTTTGGCCAAATAATGTTCGCTTTGGATTGGATATTACAATTAGCAAATTTAATGATTTTAATACCTTTAATTGAAAATTTATCGAGACTCGTTTTCGGTAAAATAGTTATACCCAATCCTTCACTTATTAAGGAAATAACCATCGCTATATCAATGCACTCACAAATAATATTAGGCTCAAAACCGTGACTTTTAAATTCATCGATTATAATGCGAAACGTACTACAACTACGATGACGATAAAAAGAAAGAAACGGTAAATCTTTTAAGTCTTCCATTTGAATGGGGTTCGGTAAATTCCATTGTGCGGGTGTGGCAAGTACAAACTCCTTTAATTCTAGCCCGATCGAAGAGAAATTTTCATCTTCAATTGGTTGTTGCAGAATAGCTAAATCAATTTCTTTACTTAAAAGACTTTTCGTTAAGAAAAATGTATCTCCTTCAATAATTTTGAAGTTTAATTTAGGGTATCTCTCGCGCATCAACCTAATTTTTTCAGGTAAGTAAGCTAAGCAAGTTTGATCTGCACCAATCGATAATACCCCCTGTAGTCCTTCTCCAACTTCTTTTATTTCCGATATCGTGTCTTCGAAATTAGCTAATAATGTTTTGCCTTTTTCATATAAAATCTTTCCTGGTTCAGTAAGCTCTAATGTTCTACCATTCCGATCTAATAGTTTGCAGTTTAATTCTTCCTCCATAACTTTCAATTGATTGCTAAGTGGTGGTTGTGCCATATGGAGCTTTTTTGCAGCTTTCGTAATTTGTTTTTCTTCTACAATCGTAATGAAGTAATTTAATTGTCTTAAATCCATCCTTTTTCACCCCTATACTTAAAATCCGCTTGTTTATGCAATTAGTATACTTATTCTGTATAGTAACACTTTTTCGAGTACTTTCGTTAAATTTGTAAGATATTTCTGATTTTTTAAATAAATAATTTTAAGAAACCTAGTAATAGCAAAGGTTTTGTAGATTATTAAATTACATATTTTTCATGTAATATATATAACAATTAAAATACGGATATACCAAAAATGTATATATAACAATTTATAATATATATTTTTAGTATTTATCATTTTTTAATATACATGCTATTCTTTTGATTAACTAAAATCGCGAATATCTACTTTAGGTATCGTTTAGTCTGTAATTATCTGTTTTTATCTTAATTTATTGGTTGTTTTTGAAACGTTTTTAATCCAAGGGGCTATACATACCGTCATTTTAAAAGGGGATGCGGTTTTTATAGGTATAAAATTAATGAAGGGGTGTAGTGTTTAATGAAAAAGACTGTATTATCTCTTTTCCTATTAATGGGTGCGTTATTGATGGTGGCCTGTAGTTCATCATCTGATTCGGGGAAAGGTGATGCATCATCCGCAAGTTCAGGTACAGAAACATCATCTGATTCAATCAAAATGGCTGGAATCTTTTCAGCGTCTGGTGGGGCGGCCGCATTAGGTGAATCTGAGATGCAAACGCTTAAAATGTTAGTCGATCAAAAAAATGCGGATGGAGGCATTAACGGTCGGAAAATCGACTTAGTAACATACGATGATAAATCTGACCAAAATGAAGCAATTCTTGCGATGAAAAAAGCGTTAACACAAGACAAGGTTTCGATCGTTATCGGAGGGACAACAAGTGGAAACTCATTAGCGATGTTACCTTTGGCAGAGCAAAATCAGGTGCCTTACATTTCGGTTGCTGCCAGTAAACAAATTTACATGACTGAAGATGGACAAGCGCGAAAATGGGTATTCAAAATGCCGCAAGACGATCAACAAGCGGTGGAGCGGATTTTACAATATTTAAAAGATAATAACTTAACGAAAGTTGCCTGGTTAAACGTTGCGAATTCTTATGGAACTGGTGGTCATGAAGAATTTGTTAAACATGCGGCAGATTACGGTGTGGAATCAGTTATTGAAGATGAATTCGAAGCGACAGTTAAAGATGCAAAACCACTGTTAACTCGTGTGAAAAAAGAAAATCCAGATGCCATTATTGTTTGGGGAACAGTGCAAGAGTCAGCGGTAGTGATTAAAAATATTCGTGAACTAGCGCTAGATATACCAGTTCTTGCAAGTCACGGAGTTGCAACGGACCAATTTATCGAAGTAGCGGGTGATGCTGCGAACGATGTGGTTTTGCCAACGGGGAAATTATTAGTGGCTGATAAATTAGAAGATTCAAATCCACAAAAAGAATTATTAAAAGCGTATAACGAAGCTTTCACAGCAAAATACAATAAACCAGCGAGTACATTCGGTGCATATGCAGCAGATGCTTTCGCGATTGCGACAAAAGCCATTGAAGCAAAAGGTAGTGATAGCGCTGCACTCCGTGATTACATTGAACAAGAGCTAGGTGAATATGTAGGTCTTACAGGTGTATTTAACATTACTGCAGATAATCATATGGGACTGAGCCCAGATAGTTTTGCGATGGTACGAATTGTTGACGGTAAGTGGACTTTAGAAGACAAGTAAGAATAACAGATCAGGCGTGTTTATTAGGGAAAATAGGTTTATTTTTTAGAGACAAAAGGATTTTTCTTGTTTTTATTTTTCTAATATATCCCTATTTTTACTGATTGTAGAGGAAATCAGAGTCTTCAAATTAATTAGAAGAGATAAAAATGGTTAATCAACACACCTATAAAAAAATACAAATCCAATGAACAGTGGTGTCTTTCCATCACTGTTCATTCATTATCAGCTTAGTAACCTCGAAATGAAATGGAGTGAATGACATTATGGAAACATTTTCTCAAATATTGCAATTATTATTTTCAGGTTTAACAATAGGAGCCATTTACGCATTGATTGCGGTTGGATTCGTCATTATTTATAACGTGACAGGCATACTTAACTTTGCACAAGGTGAATTTGCTATGTTTGGTGCTTTAATTAGTATTTCACTTGTAAAGGCAAATCTTCCATTATGGTTAGCTGTTATATTAAGTATCGTCATTGTGGCGGCAATTGGTGCTGTATTTGAACGAACAGCCATTCATACAGCTCGTAAATCATCCATGACAACACTAATCATCATAACAATTGGCGTATCGATTGCCTTTCGGGGGATTGCCATTTTAATTTGGGGAACACAAGCCCAAACATTACCACCGTTTACGGATAATACACCGATTGAATTTTTAGAAGCCGTATTACTTCCGCAAAATTTATGGGCGATTGGCCTTTCGATCGTTATTTTAATCGTTATGCTGTACTTCTTTAACTATACGTTTACAGGAAAATCATTAACGGCTTGTGTTGTAAATCCATTTGCTGCACGTTTAATGGGAATCAATCCAAATAAAATGTCCTTGCTTGCTGTTGTTGTAAGTGCTGGGTTAGGGGCTCTAGCAGGTACCGTTATCGCACCTATTTCCGGCGCATCCTACGATATGGGGATGATGCTTGGTATAAAAGCGTTTGTAGCAGCAGTTGTTGGTGGTTTAACAAATGCCCCAGCGGCCATTGCCGGTGCTTTTCTAATTGGAATTATCGAAGCATTTACAGAGGGATTATGGTCTTCAGGTTTAAAAGATGTAGTGAGCTTCTCTTTATTGCTATTAATTTTATTTATAAAACCAGAAGGCCTATTTGCTAAAGCTTCTGGGAAACGTGTGTAAGGAGGTTGCAACGATGACTAAAAAAAAGCTTAAAGCTGATCTACAATAACAGCTTAGTTGGACCAGGTATTTTTTTCGCACTACTATTTTGTCTTCCGCTAGTTAGATCTAATTATACACTCGCTATTTTTACGATGATTGGGTTTTATGCATTAGTATGTATAGGTTTAACGATGCTAACAGGCTACGCTGGACAAATTTCATTAGGACATGCAGCTTTTTATGGAATTGGTGCCTACACATCTGCTTATATGACAGCTACATTAGGTGTATCTCCATGGTTAGCGATAGTAGTAGGGGCACTTATTTCTGCACTTGTTGCTTTATTAATCGGCATTCCTACATTTAAGTTAAAAGGTTATTATTTAGCGTTAGCAACATTAGGGTTTGGCATTATTGTGTATACAGCATTTAAAGAATTATCATCGATTACAGGAGGCTCGAATGGCTTCTTCGGTATACCGAGTATCAGTTTATTTGGCTTTGAATTCATGACAGATCAAAGCTACTTCTATCTTATTTGGTTTTTTGTTTTTATGGCTCTTATTTTCTCGCGGAATATTATTCACTCAAGAATTGGGCGTGGCTTACGTTCGATTGAGGGTAGTGAGATTGCAGCGGATGCTGTTGGTGTAAATTTAATGAAATATAAACTACAAATCTTTGTTACAAGTGCTATTTTCACATCCATTTCCGGCTCGCTATTAGCACACTATGTAACATTTATTAATCCGGATTTATTTACAGCGAATACGTCCATTTATTTTTTAATAATGGTTATTATCGGTGGCTCCAATAGTATTTGGGGTGCCATCGTCGGTTCAGCTACGTATGTTCTGCTTGGTGAACTATTAAAACATTATGTGCCAATCATCTTACCTAACGTTGGAGGGGAATTTGAAATTGTCTTCTTCGGTGTATTGCTAGTGCTAACATTAATTTATATGCCGAATGGATTAGTCCCTCAATTTATAAAAATCGCTGGAAAACGTCACAAGAAAGAACGCTCTGCACCAATCGCGTTCTCCATCGATACACGAGCTACTGGAGGTAAAACAAATGACTAACAAAGAGCTGATCTTAAGTGTAGAAAACTTAACGAAAGTGTTCGGCGGGGTAGTTGCTGTAGACAATGTTTCCTTCGCAATTAATAAAGGTGAAATATTCGCTGTGATCGGTCCTAACGGTGCAGGTAAAACAACACTTTTCAATATGATAACGGGGGTATTGCCAAGTTCATCAGGGAATGTCTACTTCCAAGGCAAGCGGCTAACACGAAAAAAGCCTTATCAAATTGCACAGGCAGGTATAACAAGAACATTTCAGAACTTAGAAGTATTCGATAATATGACGGTTGTCGAGAATGTAATGACCGGTGCACATATTACGATGAAAACAAATATTTTAACGGCTGGACTACGTTTACCGACTGTCGTTAAAGAAGAGGTACGGACAATGGAAAGAGCGCTGCAATGTTTAAAGGATGTAGGAATTGCCGATTTTGCCTATGAAATGTCCGATAAATTACCTTATGGCAGTCAGCGACTTCTGGAAATTGCGCGTGCAGCCATTTCCAAACCTCAACTCATTTTACTAGATGAACCAATGGCGGGTTTAAACGCTGAGGAATCAAGACAATTAGTCGAAGTCATTTTAAAAATGCGCGCAGAGGGAATGACTTTTTTATTCGTCGAACATGATATGGAAACGGTTATGTCTATTTCAGATCGTTTAGTTGTTGTTGATAACGGGGTCAAGATTGGAGAAGGTACACCGGAAGAGATTTACAAAAATCCAAAGGTTGTGGCGGCATACTTGGGCGATGATGAAGCGGAGGAAGGTGTGTCATATGCTTAAAATCGAAAATTTACATACCTATCATGGGCATTTACACGTTCTTGAAGGTATTGATTTCGAACTATTAGAAGGGGAGTTACTATCAATTGTCGGATCAAATGGTGCTGGGAAAAGCACGCTCCTCGGTACATTAGCAGGTGTCTATTCAGCGAGTGAAGGAAAAATTGAATACAAAGGATTAGATATTACGAAAGATGGTGTACAAAAGACAGTTGCCAATGGGATTTGTTTAGTGCCGGAGCGAAGACAAATTTTTTCTTCATTATCGGTTAAGGACAATCTGATGCTTGGTGCTTATCATCGCTATAGTAGAGATAAGAAAACGGTGCACCGAGACTATGAGGACATTGTGGAATTATTTCCGCGCTTAAAGCAAATGCTTAGTCGTCCAGGTGGTTTACTTTCAGGGGGCGAACAGCAAATGGTGGCGATAGGACGAGGTTTAATGGCCAATCCGAAAGTTTTGATGCTTGATGAACCATCATTAGGACTTGCTCCTTTAATTGTCAAAGACATTATGACTATTTTACGTAGATTATGCGATGAACGAGGTGCCACGATCATTTTGGTCGAGCAGAACGTCAAAGCTGCATTGAAGGTGGCTGACCGTGCCTTCGTTTTAGCCCATGGTAAGATGGCCATTTCAGGTACTGCACAAGAGTTGTTGAATGATCCGAAAATCCAAGAAGCATACTTCGGTAAAGCGCAGACAAAATCGAAAGATGGAATACAGGTATAAAATAGCTTCGTCAAAGATTCCTCCTAGTTACAAGTGTGTCCTGTAACTAGTGAGGGATTTTCGTATGACAAAAAGATGTGAGAAACCTATTTAAAGCTTAAAAGGCCTCTCACATCTTTGTTATAGGATGAAATTATCATTTTTACGATAAACCATTGCTTCCATTGTTGCACATAATTCATCATTGCTCCAAACATGAATGCGATACCAGGCTAAACGACGAGTTTTTTTAACTTCTTCTGCGACAGCTGTTAGTGGGTGTTCTGCCAAGCCTGCGCTCATGTAATGTATGGTATTCGTTACACCGACAGCGGTTTTACCGTAAGAATTACTAGCTGCTGCAAAAGCGTAGTCAGCTAATGAAAAAATGATCCCTCCATGTACAGTACCGTGTGTGTTTAACATATGGGATGTTGGAGAAAGTATGACTTTTGCAAAGCCTGCTTTTAATTCAACTAATTCCATTCCTAAGTAATTTGCGTATGGCTCCTTTTTTAAAGCTTCAAAAATATCGTCATAATATTTTTCGTGTTGTTGAGCTTCTGTTAACGTCATCGTAAACTCCCCTTTGCTTTTTAAAAAATTTAGTTTTCCATTCGTCTGTTTGTAATTTACGTTATAAAATGTTCATACAAAATAAAAACGAATGAAATAAAAGTGAAATATAAAACAAATTTAACATTGATCATTTGGAAAGTAAATGTAATAACGTAGTTTTGTTGAATTATTTTGAATTTTCGATTGTTTTTTGTGATTATAGTTGATTTAACAGGGTTTTTATAAAATACCATTTGTAATTCGATGTAAATGTTAACTAAGATAAAACATTCGAAAGCGATTTAATTAACAACTATAAATAGAAAAAATAAAATATATTGACAATTCGGATAAATAAGTTTATCGTAAAATTAATTACGGAATACAAACTCTCGTAATTTATTTGTTACATCGTTTGATTTCGTTGTGACGAATTGTAATAGCAAAAGGGGGGGCTAGGAAAATGTATCATCTAGAAATAGAAACAGCTTCAAGGGGAGAAATGGAAAGGATTCAACTAGAGCGTTTAAAAGCAACAGTTGAAAATGTCTATCACAACACACCATTCTATAAGGAGCAATTTGATCAGCTTGGGGTTAAGCCAGCTGATATTCAACGTTTAGAAGATATTCGCAAATTGCCATTTACGAAAAAAATAAATTTACGTGAGCAATATCCATTTAAGCTTTTTGCCGTACCGATGGATGATGTAGTGCGCATTCATGGTTCTTCGGGAACTAGTGGAAAACCAACAATTGTCGGTTATACAAAAAATGATATCGATATGTGGTCGGGACTTTTAGCTCGCGCTATTGTTACCGCAGGGGGACGCAAATCAGATATTTTTCATAATGCATATGGATACGGTCTATTTACTGGAGGGATAGGTTTACACTACGGAGCTGAAACATTAGGAGCGGCCGTTGTGCCAGTCTCGGGAGGAAATACAGAACGTCAAATTACATTAATTGAAGATTTTAAACCGCGAGGCATCGCAGGGACACCTTCTTACATTCTAAACATCGCTGAAAAGATGGAGGAAATGGGCATTGATCCAGCGACGAACGGGATTGAATATGGAATTTTTGGTGCAGAGCCTTGGTCCGAGGAAATGCGTAGTGCCATTGAGGATAAATTGAAAATTCGTGCAATGGATATTTACGGTTTAAGTGAAGTGATGGGTCCTGGTGTTTCGATTGAATGCTATGAGGCACAAGATGGTTTACATATTGCAGAAGACCATTTCTTCGTTGAAATTATCGATCCGGATACGTTAGAACCTGTAGCTGATGGAGAAGATGGTGAATTGGTTATCACAAGTTTAACGAAGGAAGCGCTACCAATTATTCGTTATCGTACGGGTGATATTACATCCGTTACACGTGAAAAATGTAAATGTGGACGCACAACAATGCGAATGGCGCGTGTGAAGGGGCGAACAGATGACATGTTAATTATTCGTGGCGTTAATGTCTTCCCATCTGAAATCGAGCGTGAGTTGTTACAAATTGAAGGTTTGGCACCACATTATCAAATTCATTTGTTGAAAAAGGGCAATATGGATGCGATTGAACTACATGTTGAGTTAACGCCAAGATTATATGAAAAAGTAGGAGGCGACCTAAGTCATCCGCTTATTCAATTACTGACAAAGGAAATCAAGCACGATTTGAAAAATGCCTGCTTAATTTCCGTTAGTCTGGTCATTGAAAATATTGGTGCAATTCCTCGCTCTGAAGGAAAAGCCATTCGTGTCATTGATAGAAGAAAGGAACAAAAGGAGGTTCTGCAATGATTGATGCTGAGCAAATAAAAGATGTGACAATTATTGGCGGGGGGCCAGTTGGTATGTTTGCCGCCTTCTATGGTGGTATGCGAGGCATGAGCGTCAAAATTATCGAAAGCCTTCCTCAATTGGGTGGCCAACTTGCTGCGCTTTATCCGGAAAAATATATTTATGACATTGCAGGTTTTCCGAAAATTCGCGCACAAGATCTCATCTTTAATTTAAAAGAACAAATGAATACGTTTCCACTGGATGTTTGTACGAATGAATCTGTACAAACAATCGAAAAAGATGAAAACGGTATTTTCAAGCTTGAAACGACTACGGGTACTCATTATTCACGTACAATACTGATCACTGCTGGAAACGGTGCGTTTAAAGTTCGTACGCTTGACTTAGATGGAGAAGAAAAGTATGCACAACGTAATTTACATTACTTCATTAATGACCTTAATGCTTTTAAAGATCGGAACGTGATGGTTTTTGGTGGCGGTGATTCAGCAGTCGATTGGGCGATGATGCTAGAACCAATTGCGAAAAAGGTCTCTATTGTCCATAGACGTGATAAATTCCGTGCACATGAACATAGTGTAGAAAACTTAATGCAATCGTCTGTTGAGGTGATTACACCTTATGTTCCTGAAGAACTTATAGGGGAAGAGCGTATTACACATGTTAAATTAAAGCATGCAAAAGACGACACGCAGCAACCAATCTATGGAGTCGATGATATTATTGTAAACTTTGGTTTTGTTTCTTCTTTAGGTGCCATTAAAGATTGGGGCTTAGACATTAACAAAAACTCCATCGTCGTTAATTCACGTATGGAAACGAACATTCCAGGTATTTATGCGGCTGGAGACATTTGCACATATGATGGGAAAGTAAAGTTAATTGTTAGTGGTTTCGGAGAAGCACCTACTGCTATTAGTAACGCGAAAGTATATATTGACCCAACATCTAAAGTGCAACCGTTGCATAGTACGAGTGTAATGGAGGAAAAAAAGAAACAACTTACTTAATGCTATAGGTTTGGGAAAGGAATGAGTATATGGTGAAATTCACTAGAGTAGATCAAGATACATGTATTGCTTGTGGCGCATGTGGCGCATCGGCTCCGGATATTTTTGACTATAATGACGAAGGAATCGCGTATGTTATTTTAGACAATAACCAAGGTTGTAAAGAAGTTCCGATAGATTTATATGATGATTTAGAGGATGCGATGGAGGGCTGTCCAACAGAATCAATTAAAGTAGCAATCAATACTAAGGTCTTGTTGGAAGTGTGATTTTTTTTGCCCTCCAACATAACATAAAAGTAACGATTATCGAAATTTAGTTATATGAGGAGGTTTTTACTATGAGTATCGTATCACAAATATCTGAACAAGAATTACAGGAGCAATTTGAGGCGCGTATTGCTGCTGGAGAGAAGATTGAAGTAGATGATTGGATGCCGGAAGAATACCGCTTGGCACTAATCAAATTAATTTCAATGCATGGTATTAGTGAAATAATGGGGGCTCTTCCTGAGAAAGAATGGGTTCCGAAAGCACCGACTTTATATCGAAAGCTAGGGATTATGGCGAAGGTTCAAGATGAGATGGGACATGGTCAATTGTTATTACGCGTAGCAGAGGATTTGCTTAAACCATATGGGAAAGATCGCGGCGAGATAATGATTGATTTATTCGAAGGACGTCTTAAGTTCCACAACGTATTCCATATGGAAACAAAATCATGGGGGGATGCAGGTTTAATTGGCTGGCTTGTAGATGGTTCAGCCATTATTTCACAAACTAACATGTTAGGTTCCTCATACGGACCTTATGCGCGTGCCCTTCAACGTATTTGTGCAGAAGAAGTATTCCATGCACAACACGGTGAAGCCATTATTATGGCATTGGCAGAAGGTACACCAGCACAGCGTGCACTTGTACAAGATGCGGTAAATCGTTGGTGGGAATCACTATTATTTTTCTTTGGCCCAGCATCAAAAGACACAACAGGTACTAGTAAACAAGATCTCACTATTAAATATAAAATTCGTGTCTTAACGAATGAGGAGCTACGCCAAAGTTTCTTAACAAAATATGTTCCTCGTATTCAATCGATCGGTTTAACTGTGCCAGACCCAACTTTGCACTTTGATGAAGCGCAAAATAAATGGATTTACCAAGAACCTAACTGGGAATATTTCAAAAAAATCCAGCGCAACGAAGGTCCATGTTCACAAGAACGCTTAGCGCTTCGTCGTTCATCTTACGAAAACAACGCTTGGGTACGGGAAGCATTAACGGCTCTAGTAAATTAACTCTTTAGAGAGAGGAGGATCACCCTTGGAAAAGCAATCTTTCTATCAAGAATTTGAAGTATTTAGTAAACGAACAGCAACAGCAAATTTTCAACATCAGTTTAGCCTTTTAGCACCGAATGGAGAAATGGCGATAGTTATGGCACAGGAAAACTTTATGCGTCGGGAGCCTGTAGTAGACATTTGGGTCGTCAATCGCAAACATTTACATGGTCTAACTCAAGACAGTAAACAAGCGCTGCAACGCCTAGACAATAAAGATTACCGTACAACAAAAGGCTATGGCTATTTAAAGAAAAAATGGCGCCACTATGAACAAGTTATGTTGGATGAAAAAGAAATCCTATCTTGGGCAGGAGGAGGGGAGAAAAATGAATAACGAAGGAACACCTGACTATAAAAAAGCGGTCATTACACTTCTTTATCAATTAGCGGATGATGATTACTTATTTTCATATCGTGGCTCCGAGTGGCTTGGGCTGGCGCCACATATTGAGGAAGACGTAGCATTCTCTTCCATTACACAAGATACGATGGGGCATGCGAACTTATATTACACACTTTTAGAGGAGCTAGGCGAAGGCACTTCAGACGCATTATCGCAGCTTCGACCTAAAGAGGAACGTTGTAATAGTCTTCTTGTTGAACGCCCGAATGGGGAAGGTTACTACAAGGAAGCACCGAATTACGACTGGGGCTACGCAATTGCACGCAATTTTGTCTATACAACGGCGAAAAAAGCGAAGATAGATGCACTAAAGGCAAGTAGCTATGCCCCAATCCGAGAAGTGGCTATGAAAATTAGTACGGAGCTTTATTATCATCAAATGCATTGGACAACATGGTTTACGCAATTATGTACAGCAACAGAGGAATCACGTTCACGCATGATAGCAGCATTACAGGAAGTAATGAAAGATGCTGGTGATTTATTATCATTTGGCCAATCAGTTACGGACATAACAGCATGTGAATTAATTGAGTCAGAAGCGGCCATAAAAGAACGTTGGTTGGCTATTGTAACACCAACTTTTGAAGCGGTAGAAATCCCTATTCCTGAACTCCCAGCACCGATTATTAATGGTCGCAACGGTCAACATACAGACGATTTAACATCGGCAATCGAAACGATGTCAGAGGTGTATCGTTCTGATTTGGCGGCAAGCTGGTAAGGAGGGTAACGATGACAACTACTGATCTGCACGAAGCGCACATCTATGAGGTGTTGGGTACAGTGAAAGATCCAGAAATTGATACGGTGAGTATTATTGACCTTGGCATGGTTGAACGTGTGCATGTGGATGATGGACATATCCGTATTGAAGTACTACCAACATTTTCAGGATGTCCTGCACTGACAATTATTCAACAAAATATTAAAAAAGCAGTTGAACAACTAGAAGCCGTTCGTGAGGTAAGTGTCGTGTTTATAAATAATCCTACCTGGACTTCAGATCGTGTAACAGCGAAGGGGCGAGAAGGACTAAAGCAATTTGGTATTGCACCACCACCTCGTTTTTTACAAGAAGATGGCTCTTGGCATGTCGATTGCCCGTATTGTGGCTCTACGTATGTCACGCTTGAAAATATTTTTGGTCCAACAGCGTGCCGCAGTATTTTATATTGCAAAAGCTGTAAAAATCCATTTGAGGCAATGAAACTAATTTCTACTTCGATGTAGACAAAGGAGCGTATTTTACTATGGCAAAATTAATCGCGTTATATAAACACCCTGTTGATAAAGCAGCATTTGATGAGCATTACGAAAAGGTTCATACTCCGATTACTGCGAAAATCCCAGGCTTACGTGAAATGAAAGTGACAAAATTTAATTCAACTCCAATGGGCACAGAAACGCCATACTACTTAATGTGTGAAATGACCTATGATAGCGCAGAAGATTTAAAACATGGGCTACGTTCACCAGAAGGGAAAGCATCTGGTAAAGATTTAATGAGCTTTGCAAGCGATATCGTCACATTAATCATCGGTGAAGATGCGTAATGACAGCATTCACCTTTATTGAAATAACGATGGATAGTGGGATCGGGTATATCTACTTAAACCGCCCTCGCCAATACAACTCATTAAATCGTGCAATGGTACGTGAAATTGTGCAGGCGATGGAAATGTTTGATCGTGACGAACATGTGCAGGTCATCGTTTTAGCTGGAAATGGAAAAGCATTCTCATCCGGTGCAGATATTGATGAAATGGTGGCAGACAATACAATCCGTTTAGAGCTATTAAATCAATTCGCTGATTGGGATCGTATTGGGCAAATTAAAAAGCCGATTATCGGTAGCGTCAAAGGGTTCGTATTCGGAGGTGGCTTTGAATTAACCCTCTGCTGTGATGTATTAATTGCTGCAGAGGGCACAGAATTTAGTTTCCCTGAAATAAACCTTGGTGTAATGCCTGGTGCAGGTGGTACACAGCGCTTAACAAAACTAGTAGGGCGAACAAAAGCATTAGAGTGGATTTGGAGTGCGGCTCGAATTACTGCCGATGAAGCGCTCGCATATGGCATCATCAACAAAATTGTACAGCCAGAAATATTAATAGAAGAAACACATAAAACAGCGATGATGCTCGCGCAAAAACCTGCCCTCGCTTTACGACTCATAAAGGAAGCGGTCAACAAAGCTGTAGACTACTCGCTCTATGAAGGGATGCAATTTGAACGGAAAAATTTCTATGTATTATTCTCTTCGGAAGATCAAAAAGAAGGCATGCAAGCATTCGTTGAAAAACGTCAACCGAACTTTAAGGGGAGATAGTTATGTTTGAAACTATTCAATACGAACTAAAAGAATCCGTAGCTTATATTTCATTAAATCGTCCCGACACATTAAATGCTTTCACGGCACAGATGAATCACGAAATTCGTACGGCCGTCAAACAAGCTTCTATAGATGATGCGGTACGTTGTATTGTACTACGCGGTGAAGGACGTGCATTTTGTTCGGGTCAGGATCTTTCAGTAATTGATGAAGATACTAAACTTGGTGATATTTTAGCAGATTATTATGGTCCGATGGTACAACAACTTCATAGCTGTGAAAAACCGATTATCGCAGCTGTGCATGGTGCAGCGGCAGGGGCTGGCTTTAGTTTAGCCCTTGCTGCCGACTTTCGAGTGATGGCGGAAAAGTCATTCTTTATGAACGCCTTCATCCATGTAGGGTTAATTCCAGATTCTGGGAATTTATACTACTTAAAACGATTAGTTGGCGACGCTAAAGCGCTTGAAATTTCTGTACTCGGTCAACGGATTAAACCAGATGAAGCCAAACAATTAGGGTTAACGACAGCTGTCTATAGCAATGAAACATTTGAAGAGGATGTGCATGCATTCGCACAACAGATTGTCCAGTTACCGACTAAAGCAATAGCTCTTATTAAACGTAATATCAAGGCAGCAGAACACTTAAAGTTCGAGGACTTCCTTGCATACGAAGCGCAAAGTCAAAGTATTGCTGGAGCGACAGACGATCACCAAGAAGGTATGAAAGCATTTGCAGAAAAAAGACAACCACAATTTAGCGGACAATAAAAAAGGAGTGAATAACAATGGCACAACAAGTACAAGAGCAAGTTTCAGTAAAACGTGATTTTTATCATTTAATTATTAATGGTGAAAAAGTGGAGAGCAGTAATGGTGGGACATTCCAAACAATTAATCCTGCGACGGGTGAAGTTGTAGCGACTGTCGCAAAAGCTTCACAGGAAGATGCGGAACGTGCGGTACAAGCAGCTCGAGAAGCATTTGATTTCGGAAAATGGAAGCAATACCCTGTCAATCGTCGTGCACAAGTGCTCCATAAAATTGCTGCTATTATGCGTTCTCGCTTTAATGAAATCGTAGAGCTAGAAATGCTTGATACAGGAAAATCACTTGGCACAGCACAGGGTCAAGTAAATCAAGCGATAGAAGATTTCGAATTTTATGCAGGTGCGATTGTTGGTCATCGCGGAGCAGTAAATAATATGCCAGGTCAATTCCATAATTACACGGAAAAAGAGCCAGTTGGAGTATGTGCACAAATTGTCCCTTGGAATTACCCACTGATGATGGCTGCATGGAAGATTGCTCCAGCTATAGCCGTTGGATGCTCCGTTATTGTGAAACCAGCTTCTTTAACCCCTTTAACAGCGATCGTGTTAGGTGAAATTTGCTTAGAAGCAGGTGTACCGGCAGGGGTTGTCAACATCATTCCAGGTTCAGGGAAGGATGTAGGAAATTACTTAGTTGAACATCAGCAAGTCGATAAAGTAGCTTTCACAGGTTCAACACCAGTCGGCAAAGGAATAATGGAAAAAGCTTCTCAAACATTAAAACGCGTTACATTAGAGCTAGGTGGGAAATCACCAAATCTAGTATTCGAAGATGCAGATATCGATGCGGCAGTAGATGGCTCACTATACGGCATTTTCTATAACTCAGGGCAATCCTGTGAAGCACGTTCACGCTTATACGTACACAAAGACATTTACGATGAGTTTTTAGAGAAATTTGTCGCGAAAGCAAAAGCCATTAAACTAGGTGATCCATTCGATAAAGGGACTCATATGGGGGCAATTATCGACCAAGACCAATTAGATACGATCGATGGCTATGTGAAATCTGCCATTGAAGAGGGTGCAACTATTTTAACAGGTGGCAAAGTGGCAGCTGTAGAGGGCTTTGAAAATGGATTCTGGTATGAGCCAACTATTATTGCTGACGTAAATCAATCCATGAAAGTTGTGCGTGAAGAAATATTTGGTCCAGTAGTGATTGTGATGCCATTTAGCGATGAAAAAGAAGCTATTCGTCTGGCGAATGATTCAGAGTTTGGTTTAGGCTCAGCGGTTTGGTCAAAAGACGGTGCACGTGCTACTCGTGTAGCCAATCAAATTCAAGCAGGAATCGTTATGGTCAATTGTCCATTCTCTGCAATGCCAGGTACTCCATTTGGTGGGTATAAGCAATCTGGTTTCGGACGTGAACTATGCATCGAAACGTTAGATTTATATACAGAAACAAAAAGTATCATTTCATATTATGGTAGCCGCCCACTAAATCCACTAGGCGTCTAACGACAACAAAAACCATATGCGATGAGATCAACGCTCTTCGCATATGGTTTTCACAATAAGGAGGTTGCTTAAATTGAGAAAAGTTATTGTCATCGGATCAGGGGTTATGGGACGTGGAATTGCCTACGTATGTGCAGTCAGTGGCTTTGAAACAGCTATTATAGACATAAACGAACAAGCGTTACAAAATGCACAAAATGAAATTATCTCCATTTTCGAAAAATCTGTTGTACGCGGAAAATTAACGGCGCAACAAGTACAAGAAGCGATGTTACGCCTGACTTATGTGACAGACTTAGCGACTGTCGCCAGTAAAGCAGATTTAATCATTGAAGCGGTACCCGAAAAAAGGGACATAAAACGAGCCGTCTTTGAGCAGATGGAACAGTTTGCATCCCCTCACTGTTTATTTGCAACAAATACTTCAACAATGAGCCCAACAGAAATTGCTTCCTATGCAAAACGACCTGAACAAACAATCGCGATGCACTTCTTTAATCCCGTCCATAAAATGGAGCTTGTTGAGATTATTAGAGGCTTGGAAACAAGTGATGAGACAGTTCAAACCATTTGCGAAATTGCTAAAGAAATGGGCAAACAAACGGTTGTCATTAATGAGTTTCCGGGTTTTATTACAAGTCGTATTAGTGCGCTCGTCGGTAATGAAGCCTTTTACATGTTACAAGAGGGCTTAGGTAGACCAGAAGACATCGATAAAGCTATTAAACTCGGCTTGAATTATCCTATGGGACCATTCGAATTGGTCGATTTAGTCGGTCTTGATGCACGTCTAAATAATTTACGATATTTACATGAAAAACTCGGTGAAAAATACCGCCCAGCACCACTGCTCGAACAATATGTACAAGCTGGACGTTTAGGGCGAAAGAGTGGGAAAGGTGTTTATGACTATAATGAGCAAAAAGAGGTGGTAAAAAATGACTGATGTCGTGATTGTAGATGCTGTACGTACACCGATTGGACGTTATAAAGGTGCATTAAAAACTGTTCGCCCGGATGATTTAGCTGCCGTTGTCATTAAGGCACTTATAGAACGTAACCCAAAAGTG